>NZ_JACGVM010000020.1:0-76101 GCF_014077195.1 Colwellia sp. BRX9-1 | reverse complement strand
ATTTTATTCTGCCAAAGCAGAAACGCCCTAATTATCCTAGGGCGGTAAAAATGAGGATGGGGAAGTTCCCGGTGAAGCGTTCACAAAAGCGAAAAGAAATAGCTTAAACGAACAGCATTGGAACTCGTTTCAGGATCTGTACTTAGAACGCAAAAAACAAAAATACCAAAACAGTATTTTTAATTTCATATGAGAAACCTGACAAAACAATAAAGCTTAACTACAATATTAATAACATGTAAAAATAATGTTAACAAAAGGAGTTGGTATGAATACATTAGTTTATATTTATATATTACAGTCGGTGGATGGTAGCTACCACACTGGCTGCTGTGATGAACTTGGCATTGTGTTAGCGAAATACGATAAATATAACCAACTTCTTTTAGGCACTGAAATAAAGCCCCCAGTCAAACTTGTCCACCAGCAGAAATTTAAAACTGAACAAGAAGCAAGATTGATAGAAAATGAAATTAGAAGGTGGTCTAAAAAACAAAAACAATTTCTTATTAACAATGATTGGCCTGAAATATCTAAATTAGCGAAAAAATTTATTTACTAACAGGGTCGTCAATATGAAACAGCCGCATATTTATATAATGACAAATATAAAAAACACGACACTATATATAGGTGTAACGAGTCAGTTAGTTCAAAGGGTCTATCAACATAAATCTAAACTGACATTAGGCTTCACCAATAAATATAACCTGAATAAATTAGTATATTTTGTGTCATTTGAAACAATGTACGATGCGATAACAAGAGAAAAGCAACTTAAAAACTGGCGAAGAGCCTGGAAGAAAAATTTAATAGAACAAATAAACCCTAATTGGCTAGATCTGAGCAAAGATTTCTAAGCCACACCATCACCGTCATCCAGACCAAGCCACCGTCAACCAGCCCCAGACTCTGTCAGCCAGCCCCAAACACCATCAGCCAAACACCACAACCGTCATCCTGAACTCGTTTCAGGATCTGTACTTACTCAACAAACCACAGATACAGAAATAAATTCAGCATGACGACAAAAGGGCAGAGTAACTCTACGTATCTAAACAGTAAAACAGACAGAACCACCGACAACAGACACCACCACTGTAGGCCAGCCAACACCTCCGTCATCCAGACCCCAATACCGTCATCCTGAACTAGTTTCAGGATCTGTACTTACCTACAAACCCCAGATACTGAAATAAATTCAGCATGACGACAAAAGGGCAACATAACTCTACGTCTCTACACAGTCAAACAGACAGAACCACCGACAACAGACACCACCACTGTAGGCCAGCCAACACCTCCGTCATCCAGACCCCAATACCGTCATCCTGAACTCGTTTCAGGATCTGTACTTACTCAACCAACCCAGATACTGAAATAAATTCAGCATGACGACAAAAGGGCAACGTAACTATACGTATGTAAACAGTCAAACAGACAGAACCACCGACAACAGACACCAACACTATCAGCCAGCAACCAATACCGTCATCCAGACCCACACCACCGTCATCCTGAACTCGTTTCAGGGTCTGTAATCGTTCAACCAACCCAGATACTGAAATAAATTCAGCATGACGACAAAAGGGCAACGAAACTCTGCGTATGTACACAGTCAAACAGACACAACCACCATCAACAGACACCAGCACTATTAGCCAGCCACCAATACCGTCAGCCAAACCCCAATACCGTCATCCTGAACTCGTTTCAGGATCTGTACTTACCCAACAAAGCCCAGATACTGAAATAAATTCAGCATGACGAAAAAAAGGCAACGTAACTCTACGTATCTACACAGTCAAACAGACAGAACCACCGACAACAGACACTATTAGCCAGCCACCACCACCGTCATCCTGAACTCGTTTCAGGATCTGTACTTACTCAACCAACCCAAATACTGAAATAAATTCAGCATGACGACAAGCGTCAACACACCTACACAAGATACTTAAATAAACTCAACATAACGCCATCAACAAGACGACAACAGGCAACATACCCAAACCAGATATTGACATAAATCCAGCACCACAAGGAAACAACTCTGTTACTCCCACACTTTCCTTTTTTCTGACTAGACAATAGTTAATAACTTGCGTATTATTCTGCGCAATACAGCTTTAACTATCTAGGCCTTATACGTTCATATATTGAAATGTATATATCGTTTAGATGAAAGCATGCAATTATATTTGTCTGCTGACTATTCCGGCATTAAGATGGCCATAATAATAAAGCGAAAACTGTACGCATTGTTAAGATGTTTTTACAATAAACATCAAAAATTTCAAAACAACACGGCAGTTGACTCACTTAGCGAAGGATTGAATAAACTTACACGATGTTAAAATACTCTAAAAAACTAGTTGTCTCATTGTCATTATTGATGCTGAGTAGTTGTAGTATGATCCCTGGCAGTCATATGGAAGGCGTTGATGTTGAACCTGAAACTTCTACGCTAGCGCAAGACTTATCGAATGTTAGTATTTCGGTGATCGATTCAGCGCTTATTTCTGAATTAAAAGACAATCAACAAGCCTTCACTAAAGCCAAAAAATACAATCCAATGTCAATCGAAGGTTATGATTATGTGCTTGGTATTGGTGATGTATTATCTATTGGTGTATGGGACCATCCAGAACTTACTATTCCGGCAGCTGTTCAAAGAACTGCTGCATTTGACGGTTTCAGAATTCAAGCTGATGGCACAATTACCTATGCTTATGCAGCGAATGTACCTGCTGCTGGTAAAACCATTAGACAATTACACGCGATATTAGTAGAAAAACTAAGCCGAGTTATTGAAAAGCCACAACTAGATATAAAAGTAGTCGGTTTTAATAGCCAAAGAGCTTATGTTACCGGCGAAGTAAACAAGCCAGGCGTATACCCAGTTACCGAAATCCCACTGACGTTAATCGACGCAATTAATCAAGCTGGCGGTTTAAGTGAAAGAGCCGATTGGCGCACAGTCACTTTTACACGAAACAATCAAACCGAAATCATTAAGCTAAATGATTTTTATACCAAAGGTGATATTAGTCAAAACCGTTTACTAAAACACGGTGATATCCTTCATGTAAATCGTACAGACAATCAAAAAGTATTTGTCCTTGGTGATGTAAATAAAGCCGGTAGCATTGAAATTAATCGTTATGGCTTAAGCCTTGCAGAAGCGTTAAGTGACGTAGGCGGTTTAAACGAAAAAACAGCCAATGCTAATGGTATTTTTGTTTTACGCAAACGCCCAGACAACCAAGAAGGCATCATTGCTGATGTTTATCAATTACATGCACAAAATGTAATTGCACTCGTATTAGCCGATCAATTTAAGTTACAACCTCGTGATATCGTGTATGTAACTACGGCACCAATAGCACGTTGGAATCGTTTAATCAGTCAATTAATACCAACGATTCAAACCGTTTACTCTATATCTACTATTAAAAATCAAGGGACGATATTCTAATGGGAATGTTTAACTCCATTTTAGTAGTGTGTGCCGGTAATATTTGTCGAAGCCCTACGGGTGAATACTTACTTAAAGATAAGCTAAAGGGCAAAGGTGATAGCCAAATAAAAGTTTCTTCAGCAGGACTAACCGCATTAGTGGGTAATAGCGCAGAAGCAACGGCAACGAGTATTGCATTAAGTAATAATATTGATATGAGCTCGCACCAAGGCCGTCAACTCAACTCAACATTAATTACTGAAAATGATTTGATTTTAGTGATGGAAGAACGTCACTTAACCGATTTGTTAGGTAAATATCCACAGGCTAGAGGAAAAACCTTCTTGTTAGGTAAATGGATCGATAATACTGAGATACCTGATCCTTATCGCCAAAGTCATGAAGCGTTTGAACATGTTTATCAATTGGTTGATAAAGCCTGCTCTGCTTGGACCAAATACCTTTAAACTAGCGTTTTAATTTACCTTTAAACAAAAAGTTTAAATTCAGAATTATTTATTAAAAAGTATACTTAATATGTCAATTAATGAAAATATAGCTCAGCCTACAGTCAAAAATCAGCAAAGCAATAATGCACCAGCGAACGAAATTGACTTAATGTCTCTCTTTGGCGCGTTAGTCGATCGTAAGTTTTTTATCTGTATTATTACGGCTACCTTTATGCTGGTGGGTGTTGCTGTCGCCATGTTTTCAACACCTATCTATCAAGCAACGGCAATGATTCAAGTAGAAGAAAGTGGTGGTTCAGTGCCAGGGTTAGACGACATGGCCGGCATGTTTGAAAGTAGCTCTAAATCAATTACTGAAATCGAATTGTTAAAATCCCGCTCTGTTATCGGCGAAGCCGTTGATGTGTTGAAACTAGATATTGTTGCCAAGCCGAAATTATTCCCAATAATTGGTGATCGTAGTTTTAGAAAATTCAACCCAACAAAAACAGGCGAGGTGGCACCAGCCAGTTTTGGTGCAGTAAGTTACGCTTGGGGTGGTGAAAAAATTGATGTATTCCGCTTTGATGTACCTAAGTACGCTATCAATCTTGAGTATATAGTGATAGCGGGTGAAAATAATACCTATAAACTTTTATCAGAAAATGAAGAAGTGATTTTACAAGGTAAAGTAGGCGAAGAACTCACTAATGGCATTTTCAGTATTACCCTTAAAGCGTTAACGGCAAGAGCAGGTACTGAATTTATTGTTATCCGTAAAGATCGTTTAAATACCATTGTTGATTTACAGGCAGCCATTGGTGCCAGCGAAAAAGGTAAAGACTCAGGTATTGTTAATTTAAGTTTGCAGCATTCAACCCCTGCTTACGCTGAAAATGTGTTAAACAAAGCAGCTGAAATATATGTACGTAGAAATGTTGATAGAAACTCAGCAGAAGCTAAAAAATCACTCGACTTTTTAGAAGTACAATTACCTGAAATTAAAAAGCAATTAGAAGTGTCGGAAGCCTTATTTAACGATTATCAAATAAACCAAAAGTCAGTCAATATCACCCTCGAAACTCAAGGGGTATTAGAGCAAATAGTTGAGCTAGATACCAAGTTACAAGAACTTGACCTTAACCGTCTTGCTATGTCTCGAAAATTTAAACGTACCCATCCTAATTACCAAGGCATTGTTGAACAAATTGATGCCGTACAAAAACAACGTGATGGCTTAGCACAAAAAATATCTAACCTACCTGAAATGCAACAAAAACTATTAGGCCTAACCCGTGATGTTGAAGTAGGTAACGAAATCTACATGATGTTGTTAGGTAAAGTACAAGAATTAGATATTGTGCGTGCCGGTACTGTTGGTAATGTGCGTATAATTGATGTCGCTGAAGTTAATACTACCAAGCCAGTAAAACCTAAAAAAGCATTAATTGTGGTTGTGGCTACTATGCTAGGCGGTATGTTAGCGATAGCGATAGTACTTATACAAAAAGCACTGCATAAAGGGGTTGAAGACCCAAGTGAAATAGAAGCGATTGGCATGCCAGTATATGCCAGTGTGCCTTACTCAGCCTATCAAGATAAATTGTCAGATTTAATTAGTGGTAAGAAACGGAAAAATCAGGCAGGGAAAAAGGTATTAGCCGTAGATAACCCAGCAGATTTATCTATAGAGGCATTACGTAGCCTGCGTACCAGTCTGCACTTTGCCATGATGGAAGCTAAAAACAATGTTATTGCTATTTCTGGACCTTCTCCAGGTGTCGGGAAATCTTTCATATCAACAAACTTAGGGGTGGTGCTCGCGCAGAGTGGCCAAAAAGTGTTGTTGATAGATGCCGATATGCGTAAAGGCTATATCCATAAGCATTTTGGCTTTGCATGGAAAAACGGTTTGTCTGAATATTTATCAAGCCAACAAACACTAGATCAGGTCACTAAATCGACTGATGTCACAGGTTTTGACATTATTACACGGGGTCAAGTACCACCTAACCCGTCTGAGTTATTGATGCATGCCAATTTTAGTAAATTAATCGCAGAGATAAAAACTAAATATGACATTATCATTATTGATACACCCCCTATTTTAGCGGTCACGGATCCAGCCATTGTTGGCGGCCATGCGGGAAGCATGCTACTTGTTACGCGCTTTGGTCAAAATGGCATTAAAGAAATAGATTACGCTCGCCAACGCTTTGAACAAAACGGTATCGATGTGAAAGGTGTAGTATTTAATGGCGTTCTTAAAAAAGCCAGTAACGCCTACGGCTATTACGGATACGCTAACTACGAATATAAATCTGATAAATAATTGTAGGCGGGAATTTGGCTAAACCGTCATTCCCGAGTTGTCTTGTCGGGAATCCATGGGCTTTGTAGGCGGGAATTTATTCGTGAAATTACTAATAAATTAAAATTAGCGATAAATGCAAACTATAAATTATCCAACATTAATTTGCGGACCTATTGGCAGGGAAAGTTCATTTCGTCTTAGGTTTTTGTAATTAATAGATTTTAAATGGATAAATGTTAGTTGATAACATTAAATGGTGTCTCAATAGCGACGATTTTTGTCTCTGACATAAAATAAACAAGAGTATTGATGTTAAATTAATTCAACATCAAGCATATATAAATTTAATGAAATTATAGGTAAATTTGAAGATGTTATCACTTATTGGTCGAGAAAAAGCTCTCTTTTCAAACGATATTGAAATTCATGAAGGCGAGCTAAAAAGTATAGTGTCGAACTCTTCATTTCTTGTATTAGGTGGGGCAGGCTCTATTGGTCAAGCTGTCACTAAAGAAATATTTAAGCGTAATCCTAACAAGCTTCATATTGTTGATATTAGCGAAAACAACATGGTTGAGTTAGTACGTGATATTCGTAGTTCATTTGGTTATATTCATGGCGATTTTCAAACGTTTGCTTTAGATATTGGCTCGATAGAATATGATGCTTTCATAAAAGCTGACGGTAAATACGACTATGTTTTAAATCTATCCGCGTTAAAGCATGTTCGCAGTGAAAAAGATCCTTACACTTTAATGCGTATGATTGAAGTTAATGTATTTAACACTGAAAAGACCATGAAACAATCTGCCGAAAAGGGCAGTAAAAAATATTTCTGTGTTTCTACTGACAAAGCGGCCAACCCAGTTAATATGATGGGAGCTTCTAAGCGTATTATGGAAATGTTCTTGATGCGCCGCAGTGCAGATATTGTAATATCAACTGCACGTTTTGCGAATGTTGCTTTTTCGGATGGTTCGCTACTCCACGGTTTTAATCAACGCATTCAAAAGCGTCAGCCTATAGTAGCTCCTCGTGATATCAAGCGCTACTTTGTTACGCCACAAGAATCGGGTGAGCTTTGTTTGATGTCTTGTATCTTTGGTGAAAATCGCGATATATTTTTTCCAAAATTAAGTGAAGCGTTGCACTTAATTACCTTCGCTGATATTGCTGTTAAGTATTTAGAAAATTTAGGTTATGAACCTTACTTATGTACTACAGAAGACGAAGCAAGAGAATTAGCTCATTCATTACCGCAACAAGGTAAATGGCCATGTTTATTCACCGATAGTGATACTACAGGTGAAAAAGACTTCGAAGAATTTTTTACAGATAATGAAACCCTAGATATGGAAAGCTTTGAAAACTTAGGCGTAATAAAAAATGAAGCACTATTTGATCCTAACTTAGTTGCTGAATTTGAACAAACCATTATCAAGCTAAAAACAGATCAAGCTTGGACTAAGGATGAAATTGTTGAATTATTCTTTAAGATGATCCCTGCATTTGGTCATAAAGAAACTGGAAAATATCTAGATAGTAAAATGTAGTTGGAATTGACATGCATAATAAGTTAGTGAAATTCGTTCAAGAGATCTATGAAACAAAAGAGTTTATTCCTCTTCATGCCCCTACCTTCACTGGTAATGAAAAAGAATATGTCAATAACACTATTGAGAGTACATTTGTATCTAGTGTTGGAAAATATGTCGATCAGTTTGAGCACCAAATTGAAGCCTACACCGGTACAGCAAAGGCAATAGCGACGGTAAACGGTACTGCTGCTTTGCATACTTCATTGTATATGGCGGGTGTTAAAGCAGGAGATTTAGTTATTACTCAAGCCTTAACCTTTGTAGCAACATGTAATGCCCTTTATCATATGGGGGCAGAGCCAGTATTTGTCGACGTATCAAAGGTTAGTTTAGGGTTGTGCCCTAAAGCACTACATGCTTACCTTGAGGACAATGCCTTCATTAATAATGATGGGTTATGCCAAGATAAAGCAACTAAAAAATTCTATCGTGCAGTTGTTCCAATGCACACCTTCGGTCATCCAGTAGAGCTCGATGAGTTAATTGCAGTATGTGTTAAATGGAATATAGCATTAGTGGAAGATGCAGCAGAAAGCCTAGGCTCTTTTTATAAAGGGCAACACACAGGCACCTTTGGTGATTTTAGTGCTATTAGCTTTAATGGTAATAAAGTTATCACCACGGGCGGCGGTGGTATGGTTTTATGTAAAAGCTTTGATGATGGCATGCATACTAAACACGTAACAACAACGGCTAAAGTACCTCACCCTTATGAATTTTTTCATGATGAAGCAGGTTTTAATTATCGTTTACCTAACTTAAATGCCGCATTAGGTTGTGCTCAAATGGAAGTGTTGCCTAAATTTCTTCAACAAAAGCGGGAATTAGCGCAACAATATAGTAACTTTTTTGCAGGCTCTGAGTTTACATTTTTTACTGAGCCTGATTATGCCAAATCTAATTATTGGCTAAATGCGATTATTTGTCCAAATACTGAAATGCGTGAAACCTTTATAAAAGAAACTAATGCGCAAGGGGTAATGACTCGGCCAATCTGGAAATTAATGCATAGATTACCAATGTTTGAAAACGCCAAACGAGGCCAGTTACCTATTTCAGAATGGATTGAATCATGTTTAGTCAATATTCCTAGTTCACCAGTTAATAATGGATAATAGCATGCGGAAAATAGCAGTTTTCACCGGAACTAGAGCAGAATACGGTTTATTATATTGGATCATTAAATCATTAAATGAATCTGTAAATGTCGATCTGCAATTATTTGTAGGTGGCATGCACATGTCACCTGAGTTTGGTTATACAATAGAACAAATAGAGGCTGATGGCTTTCCAATAGTGGAGAGGATGGAGTTTCTATTATCATCGGACTCCCCTGTAGGTATTTCAAAATCAATGGGGTTAGCATTAATTAATGCTGCAGAAGCTATTGAAAGACAAAAGCCAGACCTTATTGTTCTTCTCGGAGATCGGTTCGAATCGATGGCGATAGCACAAGCGGCAATGATAGCCTGTGTTCCTGTCGCACATATTCACGGCGGTGAAACTACTGAAGGCTTAATAGATGAAGCGGTTCGTCATTCCATTACTAAAATGTCTCATCTGCATTTTGCTGCAACAGAACAATATAAAAGAAGAATAATACAACTTGGAGAAAAAACCGAAAGAGTATTCAACTTTGGTGCTCCGGGTATAGACAGTATTGTAAAACTCAAATTAATTGAATTAGATGAGCTACCGTCAGCAATTAACTTCGAATTAAATAAACCTTACATCATGGTTACATACCACCCGGTAACATTAGAAAGTGATGGAGCATCTAGCTCATTAATCAATTTATTAAACGTTTTAGACGAATATCCAGACCATCAATTAATAATAACGTATCCCAATGCTGATACTAACGGGCGTAAACTGATAAAGATACTCGATGAATATAAAACATTGAATCAGAGTCGAGTTTTATTAGTACAATCCCTAGGGCAACTTCGCTACCTTAGTTTAATGAAATATTGTGAGGTAGTTATAGGAAACTCATCAAGTGGTTTAATTGAAACTCCTTCTTTCAAAGTCCCTACAGTCAATATTGGTAATAGACAAAAAGGCCGTATAGGCGGAGATACTGTATTAAATTGCGATGAATCTGTTGATTTAATTAGAGGTGCTTTAGAAAAAGCTCTGAGTAAAAAATTTAAACTGTTCTGTCAAAGTACTATAAATCCATATGGACAAGGTGATTCATCAACCCGTATTGTTGAGCAATTAATTAACTATCCGTTAAATAAAATTATTAATAAAAAATTTAATGATTTAGAGGATATCTAATGAAAATTGGTTTTATCGGTTGTGTTGAATCAAGTTTGTTAGCTTTGAATGTGCTGCTTTCATTGAAACAAAATAATATTGAAGTTGTTGCTGTTATTACAAAAGATAAATCAACGTTCAATACTGATCATGTTGATTTGTCGGATGTTTGTAAAAGTAATGGCATCCCGTTCCATTTTGAAGAGAATAATAATAAAAATGCAAGTATGGAGTTCATGGGAGTTTATCAACCAGATATTATATATTGCTTTGGTTGGAGCTATCTTATCGAAAAAGAATTTATCAATATGCCACCTAAAGGCGTTATTGGCTTTCATCCAGCAAAACTTCCACAAAATCGTGGACGGCACCCTATAATTTGGGCGTTGGCGTTAGGTTTAGAGATTACCGGATCAACATTTTTTCAAATGGAAGAAGGAGCGGATACTGGTCCTATATTGAGCCAAGTAGATATACACATTGCCCAAAAAGATGACGCAAAGATTTTATATAATAAAATTCTAGATAGTATGGCACTACAAATAAAAGATTTTACTTTAGCGTTAGCTAATGGGACCGCTGAGTTTACATGCCAAGATCACAGTAAAGCAACAAACTGGCGTAAGAGAACAAGAGAAGATGGTTTAATTGATTGGAGAATGCAAGCTGCCGATATTTATAATTTAATTCGAGCGTTGGCAAAACCATACCCTGGTGCAGAATTTCAGTATCTTGATGAATTACAATCGGTGTGGGAAAGTAAAATATCAAAAGAGTTATTTTCACGGAATATAGAGCCAGGTACGGTATTAAGTATTGGGGATTCCAGTATGATAATTAAAACTGGCGGTAATACAGCTATAGAGTTAATTAGCCTTGAAATGAATAAGTTACCCCAAGTAGGTCATTATCTATGAAAAAAATATTAGTTGTAGCTCCTCATGCTGATGATGAGTCTTTAGGCTGTGGTGGAACAATGCTAAAGCATATTGCCAATGGCGATGAAGTTTATTGGCTCTTAGTTACAGGAATGAGTAAAGAAACAGGTTTTACTGAACTGCAAATAGAAACTCGAAGAGTGGAGATTTCTAAAGTAATTGAAAGCTATAACATAACTGAAACCTTTCAATTAAGACTGCCCCCCGCTAAGCTTGATAGTTTAGCTCTAGGAGATGTTATAGGCGCTATTTCTGATGTCGTTAAACAAGTACAACCAGAAGTTGTATATACTGTATATCGTAATGATGCACATAGTGATCATGAAGTCGTATTTGATGCTGTAATGTCAGCTACTAAATCTTTTCGATATCCATTTGTTAAACGTGTTTTAGCCTATGAAACAATATCAGAAACTGATTTCTCGATGAAACCAGAGGACCCCGGATTTAGACCCAACGTATTTGTTAATATAGAAAAATATTTAGAACAAAAATTAAATATATTGAATATTTTTGAATCAGAAATGGGAGTATTTCCTTTTCCAAGAAGTCCAAAAGCAATTCGTTCATTAGCTTATCTTCGTGGTGTACAATCAAACTGTGAAGCGGCAGAATCATTTATGTTACTAAAGGAGATTAGCTAATTATGGCTGTACTTATTATTGCAGAAGCAGGGGTAAATCATAACGGAGATGAAAAGTTAGCTTTTCAATTGGTTGATGCCGCTAAAAAGTCCGGTGCGGATATAGTGAAATTTCAAACATTTAAAGCAAAACGATTAGTTACAGCTGATGCTAAGCAATGTGATTACCAAATAACTAATACAAAGAAAGAAGAATCTCAACTTGCTATGCTTAGCCGTTTAGAGTTAAGTTTTGAATTTCATTTTAAATTAGTTGATTACTGCAATAATATAGGTATTGAATTCTTATCTACTGCCTTTGATTCTGAAAGCTTAAAATTTTTAGTTAATGATTTGAAATTAAAAAAATTAAAAATTCCCTCTGGAGACTTAACTAATGCCCCTTTAGTGCTCGAACATGCACAAACAGGTTGTGATTTAATTGTTTCTACAGGAATGGCTACTTTGGCTGAAATAGAAACGGCGTTAGGCGTCATAGCCTTTGGTTATGTAGCGAATAAATCAGAGAAACCAAGTATACAAGCTTTTGAAAATGCATATTACTCTGAACTTGGACAACAAATTCTTAAAGAAAAAGTCACAATATTACACTGTACAACAGAATACCCAGCTCCTTTACAAGATATCAACCTTAAGGCGATGGATACCATAGCTAATGCGTTTAAACTACCTGTAGGTTATTCAGATCACAGTGCGGGGATCAATGTCCCTATCGCTGCGGTTGCTAGAGAAGCAACAATAATAGAGAAACACTTTACTTTAGATTCCAATATGGAAGGCCCAGATCACAAAGCATCACTCGAGCCTGAACAGTTAAAAGCTATGATTGATGGTATTCGAAACATCGAGTTAGCATTGGGTGATGGTCTTAAAGGACCAAGGCCTTCAGAAGTAAAAAATAAAGCGATTGCTAGAAAAAGCCTGGTTGCTGAACAAATTATTAATAAAGGGTCTGTCTTTAGTAAATGTAATATGACTACAAAACGCCCTGGCTCAGGACAGAGTCCAATTAATTATTGGGAGTTACTTGGCAAAGAAGCCATAAATGATTATCAGATTGGTGATCTAATTAATGAATGATGGCGTTTTATTAATTGGCTCAGGAGGACATGCGTCCGTACTATTAGATATGTTAATTGAACAAAAAATTAATGTTCTTGGTTATGTATCTCCACTTCTTGCAATGAATCAAAAATTATTTTCAGATTTGCATTGGTTTAAATCCGATGAAGATATTTTTCAGTTTGATAAAACAACGATTCAATTGGTTAATGGTATTGGCTCATTACCTGGGAATACACTAAGAGCTGATTTTTATATGAAATATAAAAAGTTAGGTTATAGTTTTGCAACACTAGTATCTAAAGACGCTGGCGTGTCTGGGTATGCTACTTTAGAACAAGGTGTACAAGTAATGCGTGGCGCTATCATACAAACAGGAACAACTGTTGGTTACAATAGCATCGTAAACACAGGTTCAATAGTTGATCATGATTGTACTATAGGAAGTAATAACCATATCGCGCCAGGGGTTACTATTAGTGGACATGTAACCTCTCAAAAAAATGTTCATTTCGGTACTGGCTCGTCAATTATTCAGTCAATTAATATTAATGAAAATGTTATTGTTGGATCAGGAACTACCATTACTAAAGATATAGAAAAAAATACTATTTGTTATCCCGCACGTATTTTCAAAAAGGTCATTTATTAGTATGAGTCATAATTGGAAAAATATTCTCGTTCAACCGACTGCAACTATACAAGAAGTTCTTAAGGTTATTGACAGTGAAGCTCTTCAGCTTGCCTTAGTTGTGGATACAGACAATCGGCTATTAGGCACAGTAACTGATGGTGACATTCGAAGAGCATTAATTAATGATTTATCTCTATGTCACCCAATTTCTGAAATTATGTTTACAACACCTACCGTTGCTGAATTTAGAACTTCCAAAGATAAAATTTTAGAGCTTATGAATGCTAAACAGCTTAATTCAATTCCTATTTTAGATAACGGAATCGTAGTTGGTTTGGAGACAATCCATCACATTACACAAAAAGCTAAATACGATAACCCTGTGTTTTTAATGGCTGGTGGTTTTGGCACTAGATTAAAACCTTTAACTGATAATTGCCCCAAACCATTGTTGAAAGTGGGAGATAAACCAATATTAGAAACTGTTCTTTTAAGTTTTATAAAATCAGGATTTCATGATTTTTATATATCTACTCACTACCTGCCAGAAATGGTCCGAGAATATTTTGGTAACGGTACTAAATGGGGGGTATCAATAAATTATGTACATGAGGAAAACCCTCTTGGAACTGGAGGGGCTTTAGGGTTATTACCTAATACATTACCTGACCTACCCATTATTATGATGAATGGAGATGTACTGACAAAAGTTGATTTAGTTGCATTGCTTGTTTTCCATAATGACAATAATGCGAATGCAACCATGTGTGTTCGTGAATATGAATACCAAGTACCTTTCGGTGTCATTGAAAGTGAGGGAAATACCATTAAAAGTATGGTAGAGAAGCCCATAAAACGTTTTCATGTTAATGCCGGAATATATGTTGTTGGTAGGGAAATTATAGAAGGAGTTAATAATAACGAAGTAGTCGACATGCCTACATTGTTGGAAAGGTATCTAGATAACAAAGTCCTTATGTTTCCATTTCATGAATATTGGTTAGATATAGGACGTATGGATGATTTTAAACGTGCTCAAGAGGACTATAAGGCATTAGGATTTAATTATGACTTTAAATAAAAATAAAATTTTGGCAATTATTCCTGCTAGGGCTGGAAGTAAACGTTTACCCAAAAAAAACTCAAGAATTTTAATTGATAAACCTCTAATTCAATGGACAATAGAAGCCGCTTTGTCTTGTAACTTGATAGATAATGTTATGGTAAGTACTGATGATCCTATTATTGCTGCTCTATCAAAAAAGTTAGGTGTAAATATTCCATTTTTAAGACCAGATGAATTATCTCAAGATAATAGTACAACGTTTGATGTGATTAAACACACAATTGAGCATTATAAGAAAATAGGTGAAGTGTATGATTATATTTTATTATTACAACCTACGTCTCCATTAAGAAACTTGAATCATATTCTTGAATCAATTAAGTTATTAGGCCAAAAGAATGCTGATGCTATAGTGTCCGTCTGCAAAACAGAGCACTCTCCATTATGGGCAAACACCCTTAATGATGATGGAAATATGGATTTCTTTATTAATGAAGAAATACGAAATAAAAGGTCACAAGAGTTACCTGACTACTATCGCTTAAATGGTGCAATCTATCTTGTTCGAGTAAAATGCCTAATTGAAGAAAACAGCATGTTTCTTTCTAAAAATATTTACGCGTATAGGATGTCCAGTATAGACTCTGTTGATATAGATACAGAGATCGATTTCAAGTTTGCTGAGTTAATCATTAAAGAAAAAAACAATGTTAGCAATTGTTGAATCGCCCTATCAACTTCAAAATGTGATATCACTTTTTGAAGTTTTAGATATCGATACAAACCAAGCTTGTATATTAATAAGAGACAATGGTAATGAAGTCCAAAAAGAGCAGTTTTCTGCACACTTAAGTAATGTTAGAGTAAAGTTTTTCTTTTTACCCTCTAAAGGAAATAAAAAGATTTTTTATTTTATTTTTATAATGCTTTATGTTTCTTTCTTTTTTATTAAAAATAAACAAGTTGCATTAGGTGATGTTCGTTCAATTGTTTGTAAGCCTTACCTCTACCTTGCACGCATGTTTAAAAAAAAGGTGTATCTGGTTGATGATGGGTTGTATTTGATGAAGCATGTAACCAAGATACGTTCGTTTCCTTGTACAATTTATACCTCATTACCACTCGAAGCTGGCAGACAAGACTTATTCTCTGTCATCAAAAAAAGTACAAAACACTTTAAGTCTTATGATAAGGAGAGAAGTCTTTCATTTATCGGTCAACATTTAGTTGAATTAGATTTTATAAATAGTGATGATTTCTTTACGTTATTGGTAAATATTAAAAATGTTTTTGCATCGAAATACGACAAATTTAATTATTATGCCCATCGAAGTGAATCAAGTAATAAGTTAGCTGAAATCGAAAGATTAGGATTCAATGTACTTAAATTAGAAAGTAATATTGAGCACTATTTTCATAACAATAATGCGCCCCAAGGTGTATTTATTAGTTTTTATTCTACAGCACTTCTCAATATATTTAATGCACATGCGGGAGACGAATTTTATTTCTACGATGAGTATTTAATTATCAAGGATCCAGCTATTAAAGAATCTATCTCACTTTGTTATGAAACCTTAAAAAAAGCTGGAATCAAAAAGCTTAGCTTAAATTAATTACTGTGCTTATCTATAGGTTACTTGAAGGTATAAAATGAAATTATTAATAGTATTACTAAAAGAAATGCTCGAAACGCTCTTAAGATGCTCCAGATTATTGGGGAATAAAATTAGAATGAAGCAAAAAGGTGGGGGTATTTCAAATATACTAAATGCTCTTAAACAATATGGATTATTTATAGAGACTGATTTCTATACCGCAGAGGAATGCTCTAATTTACGTAATAAGATTGATAATTTAATAGCAAATGACTCTTCTAATGTTTGGGTTGATGAAGTAGGAGCCGATCATCGAATTTTTTTTATTAATGAAATAGATGAAGAGTTTAATAAATTCTATAATAATCGTCTAATACGTAAAGTCTTGGCAGGATATACGGGTACAACGAAACCTAATGGTATGCTTTTAGCTGCAAGAATTGATGCTAAAAAGGGAAATGTTGGCTCTGGTGGTGGTTGGCACAGAGACTCTCCTATAACACATCAGTTTAAAGCAATTTGCTATCTTAGTGATGTCAATGAAAAAAATGGGCCATTCCAATATATAAGGTCATCCCACAAAAAAATGGATGTATTAAAAGCTTATTTTGCAGGGATTTTCACTGCTGGTCAGTATCGCTTTTCAGAGGAAGTAATTAATAACTATCTAATTAAAAATGATAATACGGTGACAGAACTTACCGCCCGTGAAGGTACTATCGCATTTGCTGATACCAAAGGTCTTCACAGAGGGAAACCTATAGAAGAAGGAAGCCGATATGTTTTGTTCTGTTACTTTTGGCATGGAGATGTCCCTTCTCATTTTGAACGTTTGAGGCAGTGATTTATAGTGAACTTTATTACAATTTTAAGTAAAACATCTACTGTAAGCATCATTGCTTCCTTTGTTGCTTATATGAGTTACTTTTATTTGGCTGCTAATGCTATGAATAATGATTTTGGTAATTTTACTTATTATCAAAGTTTAATGCTTTTATTTATTAATATAATACCGTTTGGTTCAACTATGGCAGTGGTTATATTTAGGTACAATTTAAGCGAATATGATTACTTCCAATTGATTAAGGAAAAATTATTTATATTGATGCCTATTATATTAATAAGTATTAGTGTTATTACTATGATTTTTTCTTCCTTCAAAGTCATAGATTTAGACTACCATATGTTGTTTAGTCTATTAATGCTCTGCTATTTTAACTCTATATCACTTGTTGTTATGGGGTATTATCGAGTTTCTCAACGTTTCTTAAAATATGGAGGTTATTTTTTAGTTTATACACTTATAAATTCTCTATTATTAGTATGTAGTTATTTTTACTTTGGCAATTTAAACACAGCTTTTTATACAACAACTTTGTCCAGTGGTTTCTTTGCTATTATTTGTTTACATGCCATTAAAAGGGATTTTAACCTTGATTGGAGGGTCACTTATATAAAGGAAAAACTAATCTTATCTCTCAATTATGGGTATCCTGTTGTCTTGAGCTCATTAACTATGTCATTTCTTGTAGTTGGTGATAAATTAATACTTGGTAGTATTGCACCGAGTCTTCTACCTTCTTACGCGGTAGCTGCTTTAATTTCTTCTACAACTCTTTTCTTAGTAAATAATTTTGCTTCTGCTTGGGCTGCATTTTTAGTTAAAAAATGCAATAAAAGAAATGATATGCTTTTATTTTATTATAGAAAGAGCAGGTTCAAAATAATGTTAGTCTTTCCTATTGGTTTACTTGTACTATTTGCACAATATATTTTATATTCATTGTTTTATGTGTCAGAGTATCCTGGGTTATTTGTAACTATCATAACATTAACGTCAGCGTATTTTATTTTTGGAATCAGCAAGTTTTTTATGGGATATATGAATTACCTTAAGAAGAACATGGCGGTGTTTTATAGTTCAGTTCTTGGTGTCTTTGGAATTATTTTAGTTATTATAACGGGTAAAATTGAATTTATGGCTCTTTCAATACTAATAGGGATGTTGATCCAGCTCCTTTTTTGTGTGGTTTATACAAATAAATTGTTGAGGTCATTATAATGTTTTATCGATTTTTGAGTCTTGTTTTTAAAATTTTCGTTTATAGAGGTTATTATAAACAATATAAATTGCCAAGCGGATTTAGATTTAATGGATTTTTAATAAGGATTAATGGTTCTGGGAGTATCAACGTTGGGAAAAATTGTTATATAAGTTTTTACTCTTATATTAATATACCCAGTGGAACAGTACTTGAAATTGGTGATGACGTATCTATTGGACATAACGTAAAAATATATACCTCTACAATACAAACTTCAGATTTCATATTGAACGGAGTTAAATCTCAGAAAAACTCTAATGTTAGTATAGGTAGTAATGTTCTAATAGGCGCTAATGTATTTATTTGTCCAGGTGTAAATATAGGCAATAATGTTTTAATCGGTGCCAATAGTGTAGTCTCTAAATCCATCCCCAGTAATACCGTTGCGGCTGGTTGTCCTGCCGTTGTAATTAAAGATTATAATGTTGCGGTAATCTGATGATTTTTATTTTTATTAAAGGCGAGTGAGCTACTGATGACAACGCTAAACTATGCTTGCTTTAAATCTTTTTTTATTTTTGTATGTATTATTTACTTACCTGGCTTACTGTTTTTTCTTGGTTTTGAAAAAGGATATATGAAATACTATAATTTTGATGGGGGGTTGTATTCTGCTTTTATTATTTTATTTCCTTTGTTTAATTTAATTGTATTTCTTTGTTTTTATTATCTGGGGAAAATACCAATTATAAGATTTTCAAGGTTAAACTCTAACCTATCTTTATTTTTAATATTTGTTGTATCATTCTGCTATTTTCTGCTTAGTGTAAATTTTAGTCTTAATTTTACATCAAGTTTCCGACATATAAACAGATTATCTAATGCAGGGCCATTAGTATCATTACTTTTTCTTATGAAGCCCATGATGTTTTTTATAGTAGCTTTAATGCTAATCCATATACTTAATGGTAGTCAATTAGGAGGTAAAAGTAGGTTCGCTTTGTTTTTGATACTAATTGCGTCTGTATTATCCTTAAACTCATCATTGCATTTTTTAGCTATTCCAATTCTTCTATGCATGTTGTTCAAACCAAAAGTCTTTTTATTAACCTCAAAAGATATTAATTGGCGTAATATGTTAGTAGCTATGTTTTTTGTGCCAGTTGTTGCTTCTTTAGTCATTTTTATAGGTATAGGTAATAAAGTGGGTTATGCTTACCTTATTTCGGCTGAAGGTATAGTTTTCTTGAAGGGATATGGAGATATATTATTTCCTAGAATGTCTACCTCTTTATTTTCCTCAGTAATAATGTTGCAACATTCATTCGATGGTATTTCTTATTCAAATGATATATTTGATGCAATTACATCAACATTGTATAATAGGTTCTCATTAATACTCCCTTTGGACAATTTTGACTCGTCACTTATTAATACTGTAAATCGTTTGAACTATATGGTGGTTTTTGCAAACCACGCTGAAAGAGCAGGAGCTTCTCCTGGAATAATATCATCAGTTTTTTATACACCTTTATTTCCATTGACATTAGTTATTATCCCTGTTTATGTTTTTATTTTGTATAGATCTCTTGCATATCATATGAATCAGGATATCAAATTAAATCTTTTAAGCTGTATAGTTTTACCCTTTTTATTACTTAATTTATTTGAATCTCCAATAAATATTTTTTATTTGTTAGACCCTATTTTTATTTTATTTTTCACAGTAGTTTTTTTGGGTAAATTTATAGATATTAATACAGTATTTACTAAATAAAATACCCCCACCTCACCTAATTAGAGTAAGTATATGAGATCCAATAAACAATTTGTTACTATTACAATGCAGCTGACTAATTGAAGAATAAATAGAAAGAGTTAAAAGACAGAGCTGGTTGGATAGGGAACCTACAATAGTTAATGACAACTCTAATGGTTTCATTCTTGATATTTAACACTTTACCTAAATGAAGAGCGTATTACGTTAATAATAAGACAAATTTAGGTGGCGCGCCCTGCTGTATATAACAATAAAAATAATACGTTAATAATTGCCCTTACTAAAGTTAATTATATAGCAATGTTAAAGTCAAATTTTATAGGCTGTTTAACTATAGTGTAAGATAAAAGCATTTTTAGCCGTTTAATAAATTGAACATAGCTTCAGGATAAAGATTATTTGAATTCAGAGTATAGTACACCGATTACATCAACTTATTTTCTATTAGGCTTTATAAAATGATACCCGAAACAACAATCATCACCCCCATCTATAATGCAGAAGAATTCTTAGAAGAAACACTGCAGTCTATTCTCGATCAAAGTTACAGCCATTGGGAGTCTATTCTGATTAATGACAACTCGACAGATAAATCATTAAATATTGCAAATAAATTTGTGGCATTAGATTCACGTTTTAAAATTATCAATAACAAAGTAAGTGGTGGTGCTGCTAAAGCAAGAAACTCCGGTATTGAAATAGCAGAAGGTCGCTTTATCGCTTTTCTAGATAGTGATGATATATGGGCTAAAGATAAATTAGAAAAGCAAATAAAGTATATGAAAATAAACGCTGTAGGTTTTACCTATACAAATTACTCTCAATTTGGTGATGTCGTAAATTCAAATGTTAATATACTCGCTCCGAAGAAGCTTACTTACTCTCAACTTGTTAAAGCCAATTACATAGGTTGTTTGACCGTGGTATATGATGTACTGGAATTTGGTAAATTTTATTTTCCTCTTACTAAAAAACGCCATGATTTTGCTCTTTGGTTGTCTATGCTGAAACAATTTGATTACGCCTATAATGTTGATGAGTCACTAGCTAATTATCGAGTGCATGGTAATTCCTTATCTTCAAACAAAAAAGATGCTTTTCAATCTTACTTTTATATTCTACATAACATAGAAGGAATTAATAAAATCACTTCTATTTGTTATACGGTGAGATTTTCACTTTTATCAATAATAAAGAAAAAATATCCATCGTTGTATCGATTAGTATTGAGAAGAGTCGACTCTTCAAGTTCCATTGTTCTTTAAAAACGTGAATATACTTCTAACAGGTGCAAGCGGTTTTGTCGGTGGTCATTTAATAAATAAACTTACCTTAAAACATGCGTTGAATTTGACTTGTGTATCAAGGTGTAAGTTTAATTTCAATGAAGATGATATTAAACTACGGTTAATTGAAAAAATCTCTGATTTAACTATTCAAGATTTAAATGGCTTTGATACTATAATCCATTTAGCTGGTTGTGCTCATGATAGTTTTTCGAAAAAATCTTATAAAGAAATTAATCATCAATTAACGTCAGAACTTGCGGGAAAAGCTAAAGAATCTGGAGTGAAAAGGTTTATATTCTTAAGTACGGTATTGGTTAACGGTGATGTTGGAAATATTGATTCTAACTCTAGTGCTGCCCCTACTTCTTTGGCGGCTAAAACTAAACTTGCAGCTGAGAATTCGTTGAAAGGTATATGTGATAAATCTGATATGGATTTTGTCATCATTAGATCTCCACTTGTTTATGGCGAAGGTGTTAAAGCTAACTTTGCATTCTTGATGAAGTTAGTTAAAAAAGGTGTGCCTCTACCTTTTCGATGGATCAATAAAAATAAGCGCAGTTTAGTCTCTGTTTATAATTTGTGTGATCTGATTCAGATTTGTATTGAGCATCCTAATGCAGCTAATCAGGTGTTTTTAGCTTCTGATGATAATGATTTATCAACCGCAGAAATTGTTGCTTTAATGGCTAAAGTACAAGGTAAACCTAACTTTGCTTTACCGGTACCTGTTTGGTTATTTAATTTGGCAGCCAAATTGCTCAATAAGCAAGATGTTGTGGATCGATTAACAGGCTCATTACAGTTGGATATTGAATACACAAAAAAAACATTAAACTTTCAGCCAGCTTATAGTGTTGAACATGGTTTTAAGTTATCAGTTAAGAAATAGTAAAATTAGAATTTTAGAAATTAAGGTATATTGATGATTCGTTTATTAGATTTGTTTTTTTCATTTTTTGGTTTGCTTTTTGCTTTGCCATTTCTATTGATATTATTTATCTTGGGTTTGTTTGATACTGGCTCTCCTATATTTAGACAAGAGCGTGTTGGGCGTAATAAAAAACTTTTTATTCTTATTAAGTTTAGAACTATGACTGTTGATACTAAGTCAGTGGCTAGTCACTTAGCTAGTTCGGCTTCAATTACGCCACTTGGTAATTTTTTACGTAAAACTAAGTTGGATGAATTGCCGCAATTATGGAACGTGTTAAAAGGTGAAATGAGCTTAGTTGGTCCTCGTCCTGGTTTGTTTAATCAGCAAGAGTTGACTGAAGCTAGAGAAGCTAAAAATGTTTATTCGGTTCGTCCTGGTATTACAGGCGAGGCACAAGTCAATAACATAGATATGTCTACTCCTGTATTGCTTGCAAACACAGATGCTAAAATGATTCGAGAACTAAACTTGAAGAATTACTTTAAATTTATATTGCAGACAGTAACGGGTAAAGGGTCTGGTGATAGAGTGAAGGGGGCTTGATTTCAGGTATTTGATAGTGCTGAAAATAGGTATAGCTGGATTCCCGACAAGAGATTTCGGGAATGACGGTATGACCAAAGTGTGGATAAATTTCCGTAAAAGAATCACGAATAAATTCCCGCCTACAGGTTCAGATTCAAGAAAAGTGCACATTGCATTCTCTAATATGTGGCATCTTTACCAAGTCTGTATTCCCTAGCAAGTTATTTTCTTTATCATTAGTGTGTTTGATAATACGATACCTGAACCATTGTGCTGGCTATGAATTAGAATCAGGTATATCTAAAGCAATGTCTGCTATTATTGAAAAACCATCTATTGATGAAGCGCCTTCAAACTTAGCTGTGGTTGGACGCAATGTATTATCAAATAAATCTCGGGATTTACTTGAGTTTACGCCCCCTGGTGCAGGTGATTAAATTCAGTAGACTGACGTTATTGCAATGCTAGTGAAGCTTGAAACAGTTAAGGCTTTTTATATGACAAGTAAGTCTCACGATTGTGGCTCTAAGCTTGGTTTTATGAAAGCTAATGTTGAGTATGGCTTACGTCATGCTGAACTAGGCGATGATCTTTAAAGCTTATTTACAGGATATTGTTAATAGTCAGTGATTACTGTTCTCAAGTTCTGAATCTGTGGTTTCAGGCCTAAGATTCAGCCTAAATGAGAATAAACTTGATTCCGGTTTAAGTGATAGCCTGAACAGCTAAAGCTAAAAAACTGTCATCTTCGACCAGGTACTTCGAATATGACAGTTTGTAATTTTGCAGGTAAAAGTCGTGATTGAACTATATTACCCGAAACAGTAAGTGAAACTTCAGAGTAAAAAATTTACCGAGGAGACCCTTGCATTCCATTAATACAGAAGGTTAATTATTATAATAAATGCACACATGTACATTTATTTTCAGTTAAAGTTTGTTTTTTTTAGTTTATACTAAATCATTCTGTAAAAGGAAAATGTATTTTAATTTATAAAAGGAATTAGTTAATGACTTTGATTCAATCAGTTTTGAAATTACCACGCACTTATAAGCGTGCCATTTCACTATTAATAGATTCAGTATTTTTATTTTTAGCCTTTTGGTTCGCCTTGTTTATGCGTCTTGAAAGTTTCTCTCCTCTATTTAAGCAAGACTACTGGTTAGTTTTTTTCTGTGTGTTGCCGCTTAGTTTACTCGTTTTTGTAAAATTAGGTCTGTATCGTGCAGTTCTACGCTATATGAATATGCAAGCTATTTGGGCTATTGGCCTAGGCAGTGTTTTTTCTGCGGTATTAATCATTGGTTTTTCATTCTTATTTACCGTTGCTATGCCTCGTACAGTTCCTTTTATTTTCTTTAGTTTATGTTTGATATTGATTGGTGGTTCAAGAGTTGGCGTAAGGGCGGTCATTAGCCACCCACGTTGGCATAAAAAAAACTCAGTCTTAATTTATGGTGCGGGCTCTGCAGGACGTCAGTTATCAACCGCTTTATCACAGGGGCCTGAATATCATGCTGTTGCTTTTGTTGACGATGATGTTGCATTGCAAAGAACCGTTATTCAAGGTATCCATGTTTATGCCCCCGAAGAAATACCAAGCCTTATTAAAAGTAAAAAGATAGAAAAAATATTATTAGCAATGCCAAGTGCTTCAAGATCACGTCGCAAAGAAGTGTTGAGTAAAATTGATTCACTTGGCGTGCAGATATTAACTATTCCTGGTATGGCTGATGTTTTGGATGGAAAGGCTAAGCTTGAAGAATTTAAAGATGTTGGTGTTGAAGATTTATTAGGCCGAGACCCAGTAAAACCTAAACCTGAGTTAATGAATGCTAATATCGCGGGTAAAATTGTCATGGTTACTGGCGCTGGTGGCTCTATTGGCTCTGAATTATGTCGTCAAATTATTCGGCTACAGCCAGCTAAACTGGTTTTATTTGAGTCGTCTGAGTTTGGTTTATATACTATTGATAAAGAGCTTAATGAATATAAATTAACACATGGTTTAATCGTAGAAGTGTTGCCTATTATGGGCTCAGTGCAACGCGTTAATCGCATTGAAACTGTTATGAAAAGTTTTGCCGTACAAACTGTTTACCATGCTGCCGCATACAAGCATGTACCATTGGTTGAGCATAATGTTGTTGAAGGTGTTAGAAATAATGTTTTTGGTACTTACCATGCAGCGCGTGCTGCCATAAATGCCAATGTTGAAACGTTTGTATTAATCTCTACCGATAAAGCCGTTAGACCCACGAATATAATGGGTACGACTAAACGTCTGGCTGAATTGGTACTACAGGCGTTGTCTAAAACACAAGATACCACACGTTTTTGTATGGTTCGCTTTGGTAATGTTTTAGGTTCGTCTGGATCAGTGGTTCCTTTGTTTAGAAAGCAAATTAAGGACGGTGGCCCGGTAACGTTAACACACCCCGACATTACTCGTTATTTTATGACGATACCTGAAGCCTCTCAACTTGTTATACAAGCCGGTGCTATGGGCACAGGTGGAGATGTATTTGTACTTGATATGGGCGAGCCAGTAAAAATTTATGACCTAGCCTGTAAAATTATTCACTTGAGTGGTTTTTCGGTTAAATCTGATAACAAGCCTAACGGTGACATTGTTATTAAATGTACAGGGTTAAGGCCGGGTGAGAAGCTCTATGAAGAACTTCTTATAGGGAATAACGTTTCTGGGACTATTCATGAGCGTATAATGAGTGCGCAAGAAGTCATGCTTGATTGGCATGAACTAGAACCTTTGCTAAAAAAACTCGATAATGCCTGTCATGCGTTTGACCATGAGTTAATTCGTGAGATATTGCTTAAGGCCCCAACAGGATTTAACCCCACCGTTGGAATATGTGATTTAGTGTGGCTACAAAAAGAAAAAGGGTCGTTGAAAACAGCTGAAATTATCGCGTTGAAAAAAGTTACTTAATATGCCAATACTTGAAAACTAGTGACTTGCTGTTTAAGTGGTCATTAACATGTGGATGTTTTTCGTTATTGTGATTTAAAAGCCATTCGGGGTTGAATGCTCAGAATGGTTTTTTCTAGTTATAGCAACACAAACCCTATGATTTTTGTCGAGCCAAGTTACACAGCACCTGGAACTATTTTGCTCTACGACCTCTTATTATCAATAGTTAGAATTAACCTTGTTAGGATTTATTAAAATGAAGCACCGTATTTTGTTTGTCTTGGCTTTACTGCCTTGTTTTATTACTGCCGCTGAACCTGAGGCAACTATGTCTTTTCAAGGGTATAGCGGACTAATAAATACCCCTACAGCAACATTGTTTGATGAAGGTACGCTTTACCTGAAATACAGTAACCAAGTTGAAACAATTGATGGTTATCGAAACGGTGATAATTATAACTTTGGTGTCGGTTTATGGAAGTATGTTGAAGTATCAGCCCGGTTAGCTGATTATCAAGCCCCCAATGGTGGCAATAGCCCGACAGATCTATCGGCCAACATTAAAATAGGTATTCCTTTTATCCCAAAGGACTGGTTTAGTTTAGCGGTAGGTATTCAGGATCTGGGTGGCGCAGCTAACTATTTTGATGCTAAGTATGCTGTGGCGACAAAAAATATCCTAGAAGACGTTAATATTTCACTGGGTATCGGACAAAGCGACTCAAACCAAGGGCGCCTTGATGGTGTTTTTGCGGGTGTTGAATGGCAGCCTTATCAATGGGTAAAGCTTTCAGCAGAATATGATGCAGCCGATACTCAATTAGGTATGCATTTATCTTCACCTAAACAGTGGTTGAGCAGCGGTATCCAATTAACTACTGAACTACTTATTTCTAGTAGTAACGAAGCATTAAAAGATGATGTTTATTATGGCATAGGGTTAACTATACCGCTTGATTATGACGCAGGTACTCATTCATCGCACCAAAAAAGTAAGCCGATAAACCATGGTAAAGGTGATGGTGAATTAGAACGAACGGGTGAATATGTAGCATTAGCTATAAATGATGTTGAGTTAGATGATGCTTATCGCTCAGGAGCACTTGAACGATTACGGTTAAGAAAATTACTGGTTAAAGAAGGTTTTGAATCAATCAGGGTCGCTGAAGCTGATGTAAATACGGTCTATGTAGAACTTGAAGATCACATTTATAATCGTAACCAAATAGATGGGCTTGGCGTTATTCTAGGGATTATAAGTAAAAACATACATCATAATTACTCGCACTTTACGTTAGTGCTGAAAGAGCGAGAAATATCAACTTTAGTCGTAAAAGGTAGTATTGCTGAATATGATGCCTTCTTAAGAGATGATAAGCCTTTAAAAATTGATATATCAACCGATACTTTTGCCACTGAGCGGTTGACATCGGAAGATGCTGATAATAGTAATAATTTTTGGCTAAAACCACGCTTTACCTTTTGGCCTGGTATAGCCTCTAGAGTGGGTACAGAGCTTGGCGCCTTTGATGCGTCTGTAGCCTTAATTAGCCACGTTGAATTACCCTTATGGCCTGGTGCTGCTTTAACCGCCGCACATGTTGCACAGTTTGCTGAAACCAAGAACTTTGAAGATGGTCAATATTTCGCTGATGATAAGCAAACAACTGGACTAAAAGAATATAGCTTTCATCAGACCTTTTCATTACCGTATTCGGTAAAAAACATGACTTTTTTTGGTCGCTATCGTGATACTTATAGCTATGTAGCGAATGAAGCTCGTTGGCAAAGTGTTGGTGGTGCTCATAAATTAAACCTGTTCACTGCAAGATATGAAAACCAATTAGTACCAACAGGCAGGGCTTACGCGGGGTGTAATATTTTAGCTTTGCGTTGTAGGTCGCCAAAAGAACCTGAACCAAGAGAGGTTCTTGTTGGTACGTATAAATATTATAACGCTCATCTTAATGCGACCGCTGAACTACAGGTAGGGAAGTACTGGCAACGCGATAAAGGTTTAATCTTTAAAGTAGAGAGAATGTTTGGTGATGTGTCGTTAAATTTAACCTATAAAAATACAAAAATTGATGGTGAAGAAGCTAATCAATTTATTGGTCTTGGCTTTTCAATACCGCTAACACCACGTAAAGATTACAATAATAAATACTTTCAAGTAAGAGGTAAGCCTAAGTGGAATTATTCAGTGAGTACGCTCGTTGGGGAAAGCAAGAATAGACTAACACCAGGAACTGGCGATAACACTAAGCAGTTTTATAATCTTGATAGTGCCTTCTATAATCATGACCGTTTAGGCAGTGAGTATGTTTATGAAAATTCGAATCGCTTAAAAGAGGTGTATTATCAAGCGCGTTAATATGTTTACCATTTTTAATAAAACCCAGTGACAATTTGAGTTGCTGGGAGCGAGATGAAGTTGTAAATACAGATAAAAACGGCTATGTAGCCGTTTTTTTTGGCAATCAATAATTTGAATTATCATTACTCTTTTTCGTGCTAGATCTGAGTACCTTATATGATTTCATTAAACTTAAACTTAAACTTAAACTTATAGTTAACGATACCTTTCTCTAATTCTCTAGCTCCGATATCTATAGCAGCATAGTTCAATTCCGAGATAACCATGAGAATTATACGCAGCGAAGAGCAATGGCAAACCATCATTGAATATCAGCAAAACAGTGGCTTAACAACATTTAATACCGTATAATTCGCAACCTTTAATAGGAAAGTGTCCTATTGTTATTCAAATAGTTAAGAATGGAAAATCTGCAAGTGCCAAATCAGAATCAACCGGATCATAATAGTACTCAGCAATCCACTACACCGTTTTCTCCAGAAGCGCTTTTGCTTGCTCAGCAACTTGCCGAAAATAATAACTCAGATGAAGATATTGACTTAGCAGAATTATGGCGTGCTATATGGTCAGGGAAATATATTATCATCGTTATTTCATTTATATTTGCTGTTTCATCTATAGCTTTTGCCTTATCAAAACCTGATATTTATAAAGCATCAATTTTATTAGCGCCAGCCTCATCAGATTCTGCCGGTGGAATGGGGGCTCTTGCTGGACAGTTTGGTGGCTTAGCTAGTCTTGCTGGAATTAGCTTAGGTGGCGGTGGTACTGATAAAACGGCTTTAGCTCTTGAAATTATAAAGTCACGTGCATTCCTTGAAACCTTTATTATTAAACACGAATTGTTAGTGCCATTAATGGCAAGTGAAAATTGGGATAGAGCAACAGACTCTCTCGTTATTAATAAAGAACTTTATGATAGTAAAAATAAAAAATGGTTAAGAGAAGCCTCATACCCCAAAAAGTCTGAACCGTCTTCTTGGGAAGCCTATCAAGAACTTTTAAAATTACTTTCCATTACACAAGATAAAGCAACTTCGCTAGTAACAATCGATGTTGCATTCTATTCACCTGAAGTAGCAAAACAATGGCTAATTTGGTTAGTTGAAGACGTTAATGACTTTATGCGTGAAAAAGATGAAAAAGAAGCTCAATCTTCTATTGATTATTTAACGAAACAACTTGAGAACACAGAAGTAAGTGCCATGGAAACTGTTTTTTATCAATTGATTGAAGAGCAAACAAAAAATATGATGCTAACTAAGGTTTCAGCAGAATATGTTTTAAAAACGATTGACCCTGCTCAAGTACCAGAAAAAAAGTCTGGCCCTAAGCGTGCATTAATTGTAGTACTAGGTACAATGCTGGGTGGTATATTGTCGGTACTTATCGTATTAATCAGACACTTTACTAAGAATAATAAATCGACTAAACCAAAGGACGAAAATTTAGCGTAAGCTAATATGAAATTATGATGGAAGTATTTATCTCTGCACTTACCGCTTTTTGCTTTGCCTTTATCGCAATTAAGTTCTTTAAACCGGTAGCAATAGAAGTTGGCTTAGTTGACAAACCAAGCGAACGAAAATTGCATGCCGGACATATTCCGCTTATTGGCGGAATTTCAATCTTTATAGCGGTACTTATGGCTAGTCTTTTATGGCTTCCTAATACTTTAGAACTTCGTATGTACCTCATTGCCTCAGCAATGATGGTTTTCATTGGTGCGGTAGACGACAAATTTGACTTGAAAGTACGTATTAGAATTATTGGCCAGCTTATTGTTGCTAGTCTAATGATTTATGGTGTAGGTGGTTATATTTCAAACTTAGGTAACTTGTTTGGTTTAGGTGATGTAACACTAGGCCCTGTAGGTATTATATTTACCTATGTAGGTATTATTGTTGTTATCAATGCTTTTAATATGGTTGACGGTATTGATGGGTTGATCGGTAGTTTAAGCATTAATACTTTTACTGCTATCGCTATTCTATTTATCATGAGTGGACAAAACGATTACGTGAGTTACCCGTTAATACTTGCTACGGCGACTATTCCCTATTTAATTTTTAATTTAGGTTTAGCGTCCAAAGCAAGAAAAATATTTATGGGTGACGCAGGAAGCATGTTCATTGGCTTGAGTGTTATTTGGTTGCTTACTATGGGGACTCAAAATGAAAACGCCTCATTTAGGCCTGTAACCGCACTGTGGATTTGCGCCGTACCATTAATGGATATGTTAGCAATAGTGGTACGACGTTATAAAAATGGTAAATCACCTTTCAAGCCTGACAGAGACCACCTTCATCATATACTTCAACGTGTTGGTTATAGCTCTCGTCAAACTTTGCTTATTATCTCTATATTTGCAGTAGTAATGTCGATAATTGGTTTAGCGGGTGAATATTTTGCTACACCAGATGTAATTATGCTGACAGGGTTTATTTTTGTCTTTGCATGTTATGTATTCGTTATTCGAAAAATAACAAAATTTGAAAAAGTTAAATAGGCAAACCTATTGGTATGAAAGAAGGTTTTAATAATTAAGCCCTTATTGATAAGGGCTTTTTTAATAGGTTGATGTTGATTGAGACAATCAATATGTGTCTCAATGATGACCGTCTTGTCTCAGGGTGTTAAAATAACTGAGTTTTGATGTTGAAAATAATCAACATCATTAATTTATAAGTAGAGATTTATGTTTAAGATTTTAATTACAGGTGGTGCTGGTTTTATTGGCTCAGCCGTTATTCGAAACATCATTAATAATACCAATGATAGTGTGATCAATTTAGATAAACTCACCTATGCGGGTAATTTAGAATCATTGTCAGACATATCTGACTCTGCAAGATATGTCTTTGAACAAGTTGATATTTGTAATAGAGCTGAACTTGATAGAGTTTTTTCTGAACATCAGCCCGATGCAGTTATGCATTTAGCTGCAGAATCTCATGTCGATCGTTCTATTGATGGTCCTGCTGCATTTATTGAAACCAATATTGTAGGTACTTACACCTTATTAGAAGCAACACGACAGTATTGGTTAGGATTAGATGATGATTGCAAATCTAATTTCCGCTTTCACCACATCTCAACTGATGAAGTTTATGGTGATTTAGGCGGAACGAATGATTTATTCACTGAAGAAACATCATATGATCCAAGCTCACCATATTCTGCTTCTAAAGCCTCAAGTGATCATTTAGTTCGGGCGTGGCTCCGTACTTATGGTCTACCTACGATTATTACCAACTGTTCAAACAATTACGGCCCTTACCACTTCCCAGAAAAGCTAATTCCATTAGTCATTTTAAATGCCTTAGAAGGGAAGCCTTTACCTATTTACGGTAAAGGTGATCAAATTCGCGATTGGCTTTACGTTGAAGATCATGCGCGAGCATTAGTTAAAGTGGTTACTGAAGGAATTGTTGGTGAAACCTATAATATAGGTGGTCATAACGAAAAGAAAAATATTGAAGTCGTTGAAACTATTTGTGACATATTAAATGAACTGGTGCCACAGAAAAGTGACTATAAAGAACTAATTTCTTTTGTTAAAGATCGTCCAGGTCATGACATTCGTTATGCCATTGATGCAAGTAAAATAGAAAAGGAATTAAACTGGACACCAAAAGAAACATTTGAAACTGGTTTAAGAAAAACGGTTGAATGGTACTTAGCTAATGCTAAATGGTGTAAACGAGTTCAAGACGGCTCTTATCAACGAGAGCGCTTAGGAGCATAGATAAAATGAAAGGAATAGTTTTAGCTGGAGGGTCAGGTACACGCCTATATCCAATTACTCAAGGTGTATCAAAGCAGTTATTACCTATTTATGATAAGCCAATGATTTTTTATCCTATATCAGTATTAATGCTTGCGGGAATCAGGGATATATTAATTATATCAACTCCTGATGATATTGGTGGATATCAACGTTTATTAAAAGATGGATCTCAGTTTGGTATTAATATTAGCTACGAAATACAGCCAAGCCCAGATGGTTTAGCACAAGCTTTTATTATTGGTGAAAAATTCATTGGTGATGATAATGTTTGCCTAGTATTGGGAGATAACATTTTCTATGGACAAGGGTTTTCTCCTAAGTTACTTAATGCAGCACAAAAGCAATTAGGCGCTACAGTATTTGGATATCAAGTAAAAGATCCTGAACGTTTTGGAGTAGTCGATTTTGACGATAATATGACTGTACTTTCAATTGAAGAAAAACCAGATAAGCCCAAGTCAAATTATGCCGTCACTGGCCTTTATTTTTATGACAATAATGTAATTGAAATTGCAAAATCTATCACACCTTCTGAGCGAGGGGAATTAGAAATCACGTGTATAAATAATGCTTACCTTGAAAGAAAAGAATTAAGTGTAGAAATATTGGGCCGTGGCTTTGCTTGGTTAGATACAGGGACTCATGAATCGCTGCTAGAAGCCGGGCAGTTTGTTCAAACGATTGAGCACAGGCAAGGTTTTAAAATCGCTTGTTTAGAAGAAATTGCTTTTAATAATAATTGGTTGTCAGGAGAAGAGTTAACAGAACTCGCTAAACCAATGATGAAAAATAGTTATGGTAAGTATTTAATGAGCTTAGTAAAATGACAATTAAATTAAATCAGCCGATTAAACCCAATTTAGAAAAGCTAACTAAATACATAGAACAAGTTAATGATAGCGGATGGTATACTAATTTTGGTCCCCTACATCAGCAACTAACTCAAAGATTAGAGGCTTACTTAGGGGTTGAAAATTTATTGCTAGTTTCTAATGGCACATTGGCATTACAGGTTGCATATAAAGCCCTTAACGTCAAAAGTGCTTTAACAACCCCTTTTAGTTTTGTTGCTACCGCCAGTTCATTAATTTGGCAGGGTATAGAAACTTCCTTTAGTGACATTGATAAAAAATCTTATAACCTATGTCCTAAACAAGTACAGAAAGTATTAGATAATGATTCGAATGTCGACACGATTGTAGCAACCCATGTTTATGGTAACCCTTGTGATATTAATCGTTTTGATGATATTGGAAAAAAATATAATATAAATATCATTTATGATGCTTCTCATGCTTTTGCTGTCAATGTTGACGGTAAATCCGTGCTTAGTTTTGGTGATGCTAGTACGCTAAGCTTTCACGCGACTAAAGTGTTTCATACCGTTGAAGGTGGAGCTATCGTCTTTAAACGTAAAGCTGATTTTGAACGAGCTAAACGCTTAATTAATTTTGGTATAGATGATAATGGCAATATCACTGAAGCAGGAATTAATGCAAAATTAAATGAGTATCAATGTGCAGTTGGTTTAAGCCTTTTGGACGAAATAGATAATATAGTTGAGCATAGAGCTACACTTTTTGAGTATTATCGTGACGAATTAAAGCATTACGTAGACATGCCATTATGGTTTGACTCTTCAAGTTTTAATGGTGCTTATATGGCCATTTCTTTAAAGAATAAAGACATAAAAGAGTTACTGGTCAATGAACTCAAAATACACAATATACAAAGTCGTAGTTATTTCTCTCCATCTTTAGAAAGTATTTTTAACAAATCGAAAGATTATGGTGTTGAAAATAGCAGGCAGATAGTTGAAAGTGTACTTTGTTTACCATTGCATTTTTATATGACAATTTCTGATGTTGATGCAGTTGTTAAAGTAGTTAAAAAAGTGGTGGGGGAAATATGAAAGTATTAGTTGTTCCTTGTGGAACAGAAATTGGACTTGAAATTGCTAGATCGTTAAAAGGTGTTAAAAACATAGAGTTAATTGGATTAAACTCTCTTATCGATTACTCCTCTACTGTGTATAAAGAATTTTATTCAGATGCCCCTTTCATTGATGAACCTGAATTTTTAGATTACTTAAAATCATTTATCTCCAAGCATTCAGTGACTCATGTTTTTCCTGCACATGATTCTGCAGCTTTGCTATTGTCTGAAAACGCGGAGTGCTTTGGGGAAAATGTAAAGGTTATTACATCTAGTGCTGAAACTAATCGTATTTGTCGTTCAAAAAAATTAACATATGATTGTTTAAATAATGTTGTAGCAACACCTTATATTTATAACAGTATTAAAGATGTTGAAAATGTGAATTTTCCATTGTTCCTAAAACCGGACGTAGGTCAAGGAAGTAAAGGAGCTCGTATAATTAAAGAAATTTCAGAGCTTTCTCATGCAGACTTTCAAGAAAATATTATTACGGAGTACTTACCTGGTAATGAATACACGGTTGATTGTTTTACAGATCACAAGGGTGAATTATTATATGCAGGACCTAGAATCAGAAGTAGGGTTTTAAATGGCATTTCTGTAAGTACTTCCACCATTAAGGATGTTGATGGGCTATTTTTAAATTTTGCTAAAAATATCAGTAAAAAATTATCCTTTAAAGGTATGTGGTTCTTTCAAGTTAAAGAAAATAATGCGGGTGAACTCGTTTTAATGGAAGCTGCAACCAGAATAGCGGGCTCTATGTCAACCAATAGGGTTAGAGGTGTTAACTTTGCGGAGCTATCACTATATGTTCATAATGCTACATCGGTTGAGTTAGCTATCAATACTTTTCAAGTTAAGCAAGAAAGAGCTTTATCTAATAAATATAAATTAAATATAGAATATAAGCATGTGTATGTTGATTTTGATGATTGCTTGATAATTGATGATAAGGTAAATGAAGAGCTAGTCGCTTTTTTATATAAGGCAATTAATAACAATTGTTCAATTTATTTAGTTACTCGTCATGAATATAATTTATCGGTATCACTGAAAAAATATCGATTGACTGGTTTATTTGATGAAATTTTTCATATCACTGATAAATCACCAAAATCTGCAATAATGACTCACACCGATGCTATTTTTATTGATGACTCTTTTAGAGAAAGAGAAGATGTTATATCTAAAGGGATCCCATCATTTTCAGTGGATTGTGTAGAAGCTCTTTTATAACTATGGTATTTGAAGTAGGACACAAATGAAAGTAGTCCTAACTTATGGAACATTTGATCTGTTTCATGTTGGCCATATTCGGTTGTTAAAGCTTCTATCTCTGCTTGGAGATAAATTCATTGTTGGTGTTTTATCAGATGAATTCAATATTTTAAAAGGTGTAGAGTCCTTTTTCTCATACGAGGAAAGAGTCGAGAACCTCAGAAGTTGTAAGTATGTATCGAAGGTCTTCCCTGAGTATAATTAGGAACAAAAAGAGATGATATCAATAAATATCTGGCCAACGTTTTGCCATGGGAGATGATTGGAAAGGGGGGTTGATGATCTCGCCGATAGTTGTGAAGTCGTGTATTTACCTCGCACAAAAGACGTCTCTACCACATATATTAAGAGTGCTTTAGCAAACATAGATCATAACGAATGAGACTGAATTGAAAATTCTCTACATGATTTTATTAGTATAGTAAAAAGTCTCTCGTTAAAATAAGTTAGCTAACATGAAAATTTGACTTGTTAAGGGAAATCTCCTTAGTTGAATGTTAGTTTAAATAAGAATGGATTAATATGAATAAAAAAAATCTTGAGCTACTAAATTCTTCAGATGTAAAAGAGCGATTACTTAAGCTAACTACAGTTATTATTGATGTCTTAGAAGCAAACAAAATCGACTATACCATTTTTTATGGAAGCTTATTAGGGTCAGTTAGGCATAAAGGTTTTATTCCATGGGACGATGATATTGATATCATCGTTGATGCTAAGGATATCAAAAAACTGAGAACTGTGTTTAAATCAAAAAAGGCCAAATATTATGATTCATACCATAAATCTTATTTTGATTGGGTTGTTAGAATTGCAGATCCAACGACAATAGTAAAAATAAATGATGATTGTCTGCAGGCTAATCATGAAGATTTTGATGTTAATGAATTAGGTTTATGCCTTGATATATATCCTATATATCACCTACCTAAGTCTGAAAGTTTAAAGAAAATTGTTCTTTTTATACATAAAGTAAGCTCTAAGATCCGTGGCCGTTCTATTTCTAGACGAAGTATGTTTGGGAAATTTATAGTTAACTTTCTTGATATAAATCTTGCTCGAGTGAAAGGGGATACCGTTTTTACTAAGGCAGATTATAATACGTTTTATTCGTTCAAAGAAATTAGTGATAAAGTCCCTGCTAAATTTGAACACTTAGATGTTCAAATTCCAAAAGAGAGTAAACAAATTTTATCAACTAGATATGGTGATTGGGAAAGGATTCCATCAGAAGAAGAAAAAGAGTCATGGATACACTATGAAGAGACTTATGCTATTACAGAAAAGTTAAAAGACTAGGAAATGGCGAGTTTAAAAACAAACACCATTACTTCGTATCTCTCGCAAGGATACGCGGCAATAATTGGCATTGCGGTGATGCCCTTTTTATTTTCTACATTAGGCAGTGATGCTTTTGGACTCATAGGTTTTTTTACCGTAGCTCAAGTCATTATTAATTTGCTCGGTTCTGGTTTTAATCCTACTTTATCAAGAGAAATAGCGAAAGAAAAAATACAGTATCAAAATACTTACCTTATATCCGTAATCAAGTCCTTTGAGTTGATTTTTTTCTGTTTCCTCTTACTTATTCTTATTGTTGCATTATTTGCAAATAATTGGTTTGCAATTGAGTGGTTTGAATCTGATCTACCTGTTGAATTACTTTCGAGTATTGTATTACTTATTTTTATTGTTTGTGCTGTACGGTTTCAATCGGTGCTTTATCTCTCTGCACTTAGGGGCTCTGAAGACTTTTTATGGATAAACAGCGTAAGCATTATTATAAATACTTTACGCTTTCCCATCAGTTTGCTTCTAGTTATCTATTACCCAAGTTTAAAACTTTACTTCGGTTTTCACCTTATTATAGCAATGGTTGAACTACTTGTTATGCGATATCGAATAGGAAAGTTACTGGGGATTAATTTTTGGTTACCAGATCATTTTAGTTTTTATAATGTTAAAAAGTTAGGTCGTTTTGCCAAAGCGGTTGCGATTACTGCTGTTATTTCGGTTGTTATTGCACAAGCTGACAAAGTGTTAATGTCAAAATTATTAACCTTATCTGAATATGGGTATTTTACCGTGTGTATTATGTTAGCGAACGGTATTTTACTATTAGGGTTTCCTATAGGCACAGTGTTAATTCCTAGGTTAACAGCGTTATACGCTGATGGTAAACTAGATGAATTTAGACAGATATATATAAAATTCACAAAATTCGTTTGTATTTTTATTGTTCCAGGTGCAATTGTATTAGCAGGCTTTTCGCAAAATATTATTTACTTATTCACAGGAAGTACAGAAGCAGCAAACTGGGGAAAAGATATTTTAAGTTATTACACGCTCGGTAATGCGTTTTTAATTGTGGCTGGTTTTCAATATTATCAGCAAGTTGCCAAAGGCGACTTAAAATATCATGTAAGGTATAGCATGGCCCTACTGCTCTGTTCATTACCATTAATCATGTTTTTTGGTAGCGAATACGGGGTAATCGCCGTAGCTATTATATGGTTGTTTTTTCGAGTGATCGCTTTTATATTTTGGGTACCATATATACATGGGAAAATGAAAACGATAAAATATTCACACTGGTTGTTTCAAGCAGTACTTCCGTCCCTATTAGTGTCTATAGTCGCTTATGCGTTACTAAAAGAATATGATGAAGATATTATTGAAAATAAAGTAACACTGCTAGTTCAACTTGTTGGATTTTATATGACAATATTGGTCATTACATTTTTCAGTTATAAGTTAGTATTGAATAAAAAATTTAAATTAGGTAATAGATAAGTTGCAATTAAGATCTGAACAAGAAATCATTAATAGCTGGAAATATATTGATAAAGTTTATATTTCCGTTGTATGTATGACATATAATCAAGAGCAATACATCAAAACGGCAATCAACTCATTTCTACAACAAGAATGTGATTATAAATTTGAAATAATAATCCATGATGATGCTTCAACAGATACAACGACAGAAATAATTAAAGAGTATGCAGAAAACTATCCATCGATAATTCGAGTAATTCAACAAGTAGATAATAAATACTCTCAAAAACCAACATTGCCTACCTTGATAGCACTTAACAATACAAAGGCCGAGTATATTGCTCTTTGCGAAGGCGACGATTACTGGATCAGCACAAATAAATTAAAGTGCCAATATTTGGCAATGCAAGAACATAAATCCCTATGTATTAGTTTTCACTCATCACAAAATATTTATCCTAATGGAAGCTTTCAAGTCGGTGTATCATTAGGTGATTTAAATAAAATTTGTTTGTTATCTACTGTAATTCGTGGCGGTGGTGCTTACATGCCAACAGCGTCATTAATGTTTAAAAAAGAATTGTTGGAGAGTTTTAATCAGGTACTTGCTAATGCACCAGTAGGTGATTTTTACATGCAAGTATTAGGTTCAGCGGCTAATGGGGCACTATATATATCAGGGCTGGAATCTGCTTATAGAAAAGGTAATGAGGGATCTTGGAGCGAATCTATGAGCCATTCAACAGAGAAAAAAATCCTTAAGCTGCTTGGACAGCATAAATCTTCGATTAAAGAGCTAGCTGACTTTATACCAGCGGAACACAAGCGAGATTTGGAGTATGCTCTAATGCATGAGTATTATGTAGGAGCGCGTATAGCTCTTTTTTCGAAAAATTATGTATTATTTCAATCTTTAATTTCAAAGTGTAAAAACTCAGAAGAAAAATTTGGCATTGTATACAGTTTTTTTTGTAATTTTCGCAATTACCCTCGGTTATTGTTAAAAGCTTATCTACTATTTACTAGACGTTAGTACTTAGGTTTAATGTGAGGGATGTATTTTGCTTTTGCAAGTTGTTTTTTTTGCTATTGGTTTGGCAGTTTTTGCTCCACTATTTTTTTTCAAAAGCTTTCTATTAAGGCTACCTATACTAATATATGCTTATCCTATTTGGATAATGGCAGGGCTTTACCTAGGGCTCCCTGCAACGAGGATAATTGGTAATGTAGGAATGAGCTACTACTCTGACTATATACGAATTGGTTTTTATTCTAGCTTAGGCTCATATATTGCCTTCATTATTATGATTTGGAATATTCGTAACAATGAATTTACCTTCTTTCGGGTGCCTTTTTCTTTTCTCTTAAGAACGATTTGCCTTTTTCTATTTATTTTATCATTATTTGTAGCTTATCCAGGTGCATTTGGGTTCACTGAAGGTCGCTTTGGATCTGCTGGTAGTTTGGTAATAGTCTTATTTGCTTTGACCACACTTTCACGTAATTTTAAATATAAAGTCGATGCTATAAACATCATTATGTTTATTATCATTTTATTTATGTTATCGAAAGGGGAAAGAGTCGATTTTATCCTGGCATTATTAGCCTTATTTATGATTAATAAGAAACAGACAGTGTTCTCTATCACACGTTTAGTTTTTGTCGTCACTATCTTTATGTTTGTTGGGGTTTATGGCGGACTATCGCGTGCAGGTGGAGATATTACTTTTGAAAAACTGTTACTCTCGGTTTCTTTTGCAATCACAAATTTTGGAACTGCGGTGGATGTTGTGCATGTATACTTATCTTCTGTTTGGTTCTTTTACAATAAACCTTTAGACCTTATGCCACTGGTTAACCTTATTCTTTCATATATCCCTATGTCTCCCATGGGCGGTGCCAGCTCTGAGTTCAATTTTTCTTTGGTAACAAAGAAGCATATCCACAATGTTGGAGGGGGACTTTTTTACTCGGTTGGTATGATGGTATCTGGTCCAATCGGAGTAATTATCTTAGGTTTTTTATATGGTTACCTATTTAAAAAACTCTTTTTGCTTAAATCTTATTTTTCAGTAGTATTTATTGCTTTTTTTGTACAACAATTTAGGATCCAATGGTATGGGGCTAATTACTTTGGCAACGTTCTTTTTGTTTTGTTTAGTATTGGTGTTTGCTTAGTTATATTTAAAAAATATAAAATAATAAAACCGCGAAAGTCATCGATTAAATTAAAGGGGGATTGATGGGAAGATTTATTTTTAAATATTTTAACTTTATATTACTGATATTAGCAAAGGTATTGTCTGTATTACCTAGCTCATTATTGAATACACTGTTTTCCATTGCATCATCAATGCCGACTTTAATCGGTGTGGGTATAAGGTATGTTTTATTAAAGTCAATATCCCCAAAAATAGGGGATAATGTTTATATTGCTCGTTGGGTAGTGATTAAAAGTCCAAGTAAACTTGAGATTGGCAATAATGTTAGTATTCATGAGTTTAGCTATATTGATGCCAAAGGAGGTATATCGATAGGAGATGACACCTCTTTAGCGCACAATTGTTCCCTGATTAGTTTTGAACACTCTTGGGGAGAAATTGATAAACCTATAAAGTATAATAAACTTCTACTTTCTCCAATTCATATTGCACAAGACGTTTGGGTGGGTTGTGGTGCCCGTATTTTGTCAGGAGTATCAATCCCATCTCGTAGTATTGTTGCAGCGGGTAGTGTTGTAACATCAAAAAGTGTAGAAAAGTCTCCAGGTATTATTTATGCAGGTGTACCTGCTAAGAAAATAAAAAAAATATGTTAAAAAATGTACTTTTTTGCCATGACCATCTACTTTCAGAATTTGAAGGTAAATATTACTCAGCGGGCAAGCTGGATTATTCTAAATTTAAATTTTATTTGGACATTTTTAAAAACCTAACTCTCGTTACTCGTGGGAAATCAGTCAGCAAGCTTGATCTAGGAGTATCCATTGTTAATGGACCTAATTTAGATGTTGAAACGTTGCCTAATTTGGCTAGTGTTACCGGTTTAATTCACCGAGGGAAAATAAGAGAACGGCTTGCACAGTCAATCTTATTACATGATGCTGTAATTGTTCGTTTGCCCAGTGAAATTGGTCTTATGGCGTTAGATATAGCACAAAAAACCAATAAGCCGGTGTTGGTTGAGGTCGTTGCTAATGCTTATGATTGCTTAAAATATCGAGGCGATTTATTAGCAAAAATATATGCACCATTTTTAGAGTGGCGTATGCGTAAGGCTTGCCTCAATGCAGACGTTATTACATATGTAACTAGTAAATATTTACAGAAAAAATATCCTTCAAATGGAATGCAAGCGGCAATTTCTGACGCTGGTATTAATGAAGTCTTACCTGCTCGGAAATTTCCTACGTCTGATACATTTACAATAGGTGTTATTGGTAACCCTGATGTAAAACTTAAGGGAATAAAAATTGCTTTAGATGCTGTATCCCAAGCAAGAAAAATATCGGGTTTAAATATTATTTTAAAAGTTTTGGGTGGAGAAGGAAAAAATTTCATACTGGACAATGGTAACTTACCGTCATGGTGCTCTTTTACTAATGTCTTAATCGGAGAAAGTAAAGTCAATGTTTGGTTAGATGATTTAGACATTTATGTTCAACCTAGCTTTACGGAAGGTCTTCCGCGTGCTTTGGTTGAGGCTATGAGCAGAGGGTTACCCTGTTTTGGGTCTGATGTTGGAGGAATTCCTGAATTATTATCGAAAAAATATGTATTTAAACCTGGTAATTCTGGCTCACTTTCAAGTTCTTTATTAATGACAATACAGGATGAGAATAACTATCAGGTCCAATCAATCAGTTGTCTACAGAAGGCAAAGGAATACGATAAGAAATTGATACTAATTAAGCGAATTTCTTTTTACAAACAATTTGCATTAAATCATGCTCCTTAATAGATCAATTTATAAGGTTTAATTTTTATGGCGACTATCGCTATCAGTGCTAACACCAGTTGGTATTTATATAACTTTAGAAAAAACACAATAACGGCTTTGTTACAACAGGGCTACCAAGTTATCGCAATAGCACCTGAAGATGAGTATTCAGCTAAATTATCTGCATTAGGTTGTAAGTTTATTGATATTAAAATCGATCAAGGTGGTACAAATCCTGTCCGTGATATCAAAACCTTTTTCGATTTTTATCATATTTATAAAACCACAAATATTGATGTTGTTTTAAACTTTACACCTAAAAATAATATTTACAGTACTTTAGCGGCTCATTTTAATAACACTAAAGCTATTAATAATATTGCTGGATTAGGTATTTTGTTTATCAATGAAAGTATTACTTCTAAAATAGCAAAGTTTTTGTATAAGATTAGCCAATCTAAAGCCTCTAAATTATTTTTTCAGAATGAAGAGGACCGCCAGCTTTTTTTAGAAAACAAGATAACCACAATGGTGCCAACTGATAGGTTACCTGGTTCAGGTGTTGATTTGTCACGTTTCACACTCACTCCTGCACCGGATGATAACAAAGTTAGATTCTTGCTTATTGCACGTATGTTATATGACAAAGGCATTCAACAATATGTTGATGCGGCGCGTAACTTAAAACAAAAATATGGCACGAATGTAGAATTATGTTTATTAGGCTTTTTAGATGTCAATAATCCTTCGGCCGTATCTACTGTTGATATGAATTCCTGGGTCGAGGAGGGGATCATTAACTACCTTGGTGTATCTGATAATGTAGAACAAGAAATAGCAAAAGTCGATTGTATGGTGTTGCCTTCTTATTATCGTGAGGGCGTGCCAAAATCGTTACTCGAAGCGGGATCCATGGGCAAGCCTATTGTAACAACTGACAGTGTTGGGTGCCGTGAAACTGTAGATGACGGAATTAATGGCTATCTTTGTGAACCCCGTTCAAGTGAAAGTTTGACTGAAAAATTATCGTTGATCATTGAGATGTCTCATGAACAACGACTTGAAATGGGCCTAAAGAGCCGAGAAAAGATTCAAAAAGAATTTGACGAAAAAATAGTGATCAATAAGTATTTAGCTGCTGTTGATGTATGTATTCAAAATAAAATGGAAATGTTATGAAAATAGCTATTGCAGGAACAGGTTACGTAGGATTATCAAATGCTATGTTATTAGCACAACACAATGAAGTGGTTGCGGTTGATATTATTGAAGAAAAAATTAAGCTGTTAAATGATAAAAGATCGCCAATTTCTGATGTTGAGATTGAAGATTTTTTATTAAATAAAGACTTAAACTTTACCGCGACTTTAGATAAAGAATTCGGATATAAAAATGCTGATTTTGTAATCATAGCAACACCAACAGATTATGACGTTGAAACTAATTATTTCAATACGTCATCAGTTGAAGCTGTTATTAAAGATGTTTTAGCCATTAACCCAAATGCGGTTATGGTTATAAAATCGACTGTACCGGTTGGTTATACACAAAGCGTAAGAGAAAAGTTTAATTGTCAAAATATAATATTCTCTCCTGAGTTTCTTCGCGAAGGTAAGGCGCTGTATGACAATTTACACCCGTCAAGAATCATTGTTGGTGAAAATAGTGAACGCGCAAAAGTTTTTGCTAATTTACTTGCTCAAGGTGCTATAAAAGAAAATATTGATATTCTGTTCACGGATTCAACAGAAGCTGAAGCTGTTAAACTGTTTTCAAATACTTACCTTGCTATGCGTGTTGCCTATTTTAATGAGTTAGACAGCTACGCAGAAGCACATGGCTTAGATTCTAAACAAGTCATTGAAGGTGTTAGTTTAGACCCACGCATTGGTAACCATTATAATAACCCTTCTTTTGGTTACGGTGGTTATTGTTTACCCAAAGATACCAAGCAACTACGTGCTAATTATAAAGATGTACCTAACTGTATTATCAGCGCTATTGTTGATTCTAACAGCACCCGAAAAGATTTTATTGCTGACTCTATTATCAAGCGTAACCCGAAGGTAGTAGGTGTATATCGCCTTATTATGAAGAGTGGTTCTGATAATTTTAGGTCGTCTTCTATTCAAGGTATTATGAAACGCATAAAAGCGAAAGGTATTGAAGTTGTTATTTTTGAACCTGAATTAACCGAAGCTGAATTCTTTCACTCAAAAGTTATTACTGATTTAAATGAGTTTGCTGCAATTTCTGATGTTATTGTTTCTAATCGAATGTGTATAGAATTAGACTTTGTTGCTGACAAAGTTTACACACGTGACCTTTTTGGTAATGATTAGTTTGCTTCGGATTAAGGGATAATTATGAAGTATTTAGTAACCGGTGCAGCCGGATTTATAGGTTTTCATCTAACGAAACGATTATGTGAACAAGGGCATGACGTTGTTGGTATTGATAATTTAAATGATTATTATGATGTAAACCTTAAACTCGCTCGTTTAGCGGAATTAGATAAGTTTACTGTTAAAAATACCACAAATGATAATGGTGTTTTTCGATTTATAAAGTTAGACCTCACCGAACGTGAAGGGATAGCGACATTATTTACCGATGAAAAGTTTGATCGTGTTGTTCACTTAGCGGCACAAGCGGGTGTTAGGTATTCAATCGAGAATCCTATGGCTTATGCTGACTCAAATTTAATTGGTCACTTAACCATTCTTGAGGGGTGTAGAAACAATAATATTAAACATTTGATCTATGCTTCTTCTAGTTCGGTTTATGGTTTGAATAATAAAACGCCATTTTCGACGAGCGACTCAGTTGACCACCCAGTATCGCTTTATGCTGCAACCAAAAAATCTAATGAGTTGATGGCGCATAGTTATTCACATCTTTATGACGTACCAACTACGGGGTTAAGATTTTTCACGGTTTACGGATCATGGGGACGACCTGATATGGCGCCCTATATATTCACTAAGAAAATTTTAGATGGCGATACGATTGATATTAACAATAATGGTGATATGTGGCGTGACTTTACCCATGTAGACGATATTGTTGAAGGTATTGTTCGCATCGCTGATGTTGTTCCTGTTCGTGATCCTACTTGGAAAGTGGAAAGTGGTTCTGCTGCTTCTAGTTCTGCACCTTATGCTATTTATAACATAGGCCATGGTTCACCTATTAATTTGATGGGTTTTGTTAAGGCCATTGAAGATGAACTGGGCATTGAAGCTACGAAAAACTTTCGTGAAATGCAAGCGGGTGATGTTTATCAAACCTATGCAGAAGTTGATGACTTATTTGACGCTGCAGGTTACAAATCACAAGTGTCTGTCGCCAAAGGTGTTGCTGAATTTATTAGCTGGTATAGAGAGTTCTACAAAAAATAAATAATATCAGGCTAAAATTTTTTCACGATAAAAATGACATCAATTGATGTCATTTTTTATTTGTTGGGGGGAAATGTTTATTTCACCGTGACAATTGCTAAAAGTCCCTTTAATATTAGTTATCGTAAAAATTTAGGGACGAAAATGACAAATAAAATAACAAAAGCGGTAATTCCAGTAGCGGGTCTTGGTACTCGTATGTTGCCAGCAACTAAAGCAATTCCCAAAGAAATGCTGCCAATTGTAGACAAGCCGATGATCCAATACATCGTTAATGAATGTGTTGCGGCGGGTATTAAAGAAATTGTGCTAGTTACCCATTCTTCAAAAAACGCCATTGAAAATCATTTTGATAAATCTTTTGAACTTGAAACGACTTTAGAAAATCGCGTAAAGCGTCAGTTGCTTGAAGAGATTCAAGCGATCTGCCCGAAAGACGTTACCATACTGCATGTTCGTCAAGGTGAAGCGAAAGGCTTGGGTCATGCTGTATTGAAGGCTCGTCCTATTATTGGTAACGAACCTTTTGTTGTGGTACTTCCTGATGTTATTTTAGATGATGCTACGGCCGATTTGAAAACCGAAAATTTAGCGGCGATGTTAACGCGTTATGATGAAGTGGGTGGTTACAGCCAAATTATGGTTGAACCTGTACCAATGGAGCAAGTAAGTAGTTATGGTGTGGTTGATTGTGGTGGTGTTGAGCTTGCCCCCGGCGAGTCAAAAACTATGACGGCTATTGTTGAAAAACCAGCGATGGAAGACGCGCCATCAAACTTAGCCGTTGTTGGTCGCTATGTCCTTTCTGAAAAAATTTGGGATTTATTAAAGCTAACACCTCCAGGTGCTGGCGATGAAATTCAATTAACTGACGCTATTGCGATGTTAATGGAAAAAGAAACGGTTGAAGCTTTCCATATGACAGGTAAGTCACATGACTGTGGTTCTAAACTGGGCTATATGAAAGCGAATGTTGAATACGGTTTACGCCACCCAGAATTAGCTGATGATTTCAGAGCATATTTAACCGACTTGATGAAGTAACAACTATTTTTTGTACTTTTGAACTTTGAACTTTGAACTTTTGTCGTCATGCTGAATTCATTTCAGTATCTGGTTTTTGTTGTTGTAAGTACAGATCCTGAAACAAGTTCAGGATAACGGAGTAGTGTTCAAGATGACGGTTATCCAACAGGATGGCGGTATTGGTATCAGAGAGTCGGTGATTGTTTAGTCCTCTTGTCGTCATGCTGAATTCATTTCAGTATCTGGTCTTTGTTGTTATAAGTACAGATCCTGAAACAAGTTCAGGATGACGGAGTAGTGTTCAAGATGATGGTTATCCCACAGGATGACGTTATTGGTATCAGGATAACGGTTATCTCACAGAATAACGGTATTAGTACCAGCATGACTAGCCTTCACCTATTTTAAATTTACTATAAGAAAAGTATAAATATGGATATATCTTCTTTATCAGCGCTTTCGAAAGCGGCTAAGTCTCGGGCAATTATTTCATTGTTCTCCACTGACCAAACCCGTGTTGATCAATACTCAACTAGCAATGCCGGTCTATACCTCGACTTCTCTAAACAAAACATTAACGCAACAGAACTTAATCAGCTTTTTGAATTAGCAGAAAAGTCTAGTTTAGCTGAAAAAATCAACGCGCAGTTCTGTGGTGAAGTTATCAATAACACTGAAAAACGTGCCGTGCTTCATACCGTTCTTCGTGCCCCTGACGAAACAAAACAAGCAATATTAGGTGCACAAGCTGACGAAGTTATTGCCACTGAGCAGCACATGGCCGACATCGTTAATGATATTAGTTCGGGAACGTTACTTTCAGCTTCTGGTGAAAAGTTTACTGATATTATCGCTATTGGTATTGGTGGCTCTTATTACGGTATTAAAGTGGCGCTTTCTGCATTAAGTACTTTTCATACCACCGGCTTGAATGCGCATGTTATTGCCAATGTTGACGGCGCTGCAGTTGAAGAGAAACTCGCTAAGCTGAATGTTGGTACCACCTTGGTTGTTGTTATCTCTAAAACCTTTACCACCCAAGAAACATTATTAAATGCGCTTGCGGTTAAAAACTGGATGCTTAAGCATTCTTGTGATGCTGATATTATTGAAAAACAGTGGTTTGCGGTTAGTACTAATATCGTTAAAGCGACTGAGTTTGGTGTTTTAGAAAAAAACATTCTTCCGATGTGGGATTGGGTAGGCGGACGATTTTCGCTTTGGTCTGCTGTTGGTTTACCGCTGGCTTTAGTGATTGGCAATGAAAATTTCAATAAGCTGAAGCAGGGCGCTTATCAAATGGACCAGCATTTTCAAAATGCTCCCTTTGAGCAGAATATGCCGGTGTTAATGGCACTGCTTGGTATTTGGAATCGTAATGCTTTGCAGTATTCAAGCCTTGCTATTTTACCGTACGACCATTCTTTGCGGGCTTTACCCGGTTATCTACAACAAACAGATATGGAAAGTAATGGTAAGTCAGTATCTAATACTGGCGAGAAGTTAGCGTGGCAAACCGCCCCCACTGTTTTTGGTCAAGAGGGGACAAATGGTCAGCATGCTTTTATGCAATTAATGCATCAAAGTGATGATATTATTCCTACCGACTTTATTGTCTGTTTAAAAGGCGCGAGCAATTTGCCTGAGCATCATCAAGTATTAGTGGCTAATTGTTTTGCGCAAAGTGAAGCGTTAATGCGCGGTAAAACCTTAAATGAAGTTGAAGGTGAACTTGACGCTGCTGGCTTAACACCTGACGAAATTTCTACACTTGCGCCACATAAAACCATGAAAGGTAATACGCCTAGTAACACGTTATTACTTGAAGAAATGACACCCGAAAATTTAGGGGCGTTGCTTGCACTTTATGAGCATAAAATTTTTGTGCAAGGTGTTATTTGGCAGTTAAATTCTTTTGACCAATGGGGTGTTGAATTAGGTAAACAATTAGGCAACAGTATTTTATCAGCAATCAATGGTGGCGAAATGTCAATGCTGTCAGCTTCAAGCCAAAACCTAATCAAACGTTTTAATAGTTCTACTAATAAATAGCATTCAAATATGAACAATAACTAGTCATAAAAGTGGCTAGTTATTGACTTTTTCACGGCAAATCTATAGTATTCCCGCGCTTTTACCTTGATATACCCTCAAATAAGTCAATTAACGCTTCTTGTTAAGTTTTCCTATTATTAGGACGTCGTCAGGTTACACCCCACTATCCATAAAATGAGAGTGCAATGTTCGAATTACATGCCAGTAAAGTTTCTAACCTGAAGAACGATGTTCTTTCAGGACTTACCGTCGCCTTAGCGCTAGTGCCCGAAGCTGTTGCTTTTGCATTTGTTGCTGGTGTTGACCCTCTTGTTGGTTTATATGCTGCTTTTATGGTGGGTTTAATTACCTCTGTTTTCGGTGGACGCCCTGGCATGATTTCTGGTGCAACCGGCGCTATGGCTGTTGTCATGGTGAGTCTAGTGGCTATTCATGGTGTTGAGTATTTATTCGCTACGGTGGTATTAACTGGCTTACTGCAAATTCTTGCTGGTATCTTTAAACTGGGTAAGTTTATCCGCTTAGTACCCCATCCGGTTATGCTTGGCTTTGTTAATGGTTTAGCTATCGTTATATTTTTAGCTCAGCTTGGTCAATTCAAATTTACTAATGACGCGGGTGAATTAGAATGGATGCAAGGAGCACCTCTTTATACCATGGCAGGCTTAATTGTTTTAACCATGGCAATTATTCATTTTTTCCCTAAGTTAACTAAAGCGGTACCTTCAACATTGGTTGCGATAGTTGCTGTGTCATTCTTAGTTTTCGGCCTTAACCTAGATACTAAGTTAGTGGGTGATGTTGCCTCTATAGCCGGCGGATTACCAACATTTAGCATACCTAGCGTACCATTTGATTTAGAAATGTTAAAAATCATCTTTCCATTCGCTATCGTATTAGCAGCGATTGGTTTAATTGAATCATTATTAACGTTAACCCTTATTGATGAGTTAACCGGTACTCGTGGCCGTGGTAACCAGGAATGTATTGCACAGGGTGCAGCAAATACTGTTACGGGTTTCTTTGGTGGCATGGGTGGTTGTGCAATGATTGGTCAATCAATGATCAACGTGAACTCAGGTGGTCGAGGTCGAGCATCAGGCATTACTGCAGCACTAGCATTACTTGGCTTTATTTTATTTGCCTCAGGTTTAATTGAACAAATCCCTCTAGCGGCCTTAGTCGGCGTTATGTTTATTGTTGTTATTGGTACCTTTGAATGGTCGAGTTTCCGCATTTTAGGCAAAGTGCCTAAGGCTGATGCCTTTGTGATAATTCTTGTCTCAGGTGTGACTGTTTATTCAGATCTTGCTATTGCTGTTGTTGTTGGTGTTATTGTCTCAGCGCTAGTGTTTGCTTGGGAACATGCAAAACACGTTACTGTGCATCGCTCTACTAACGAGCATGGCTCAACCGTTTATGATGTTAAGGGACCGTTATTTTTTGGTTCGGTTGCAAACTTTTTAGAGCAGTTTGATATGGATGAAGCAAGTAGCGACATTATCGTTGAATTTAAAAATTCACGCGTTGTTGACCATTCGGCTATCGAAGCGATTGATACCTTAGCTGACCGTTATTTGTCGCGCGGCAAAACCATGCACTTAAGACACTTAAGCAGTGAATGTACAAAGTTATTAACCAAAGCGGGTAGTCTAGTTGAAATAAACGTGATTGAAGACCCTGACTATCATATTGCTACTGATAAATTAGACTAATATGATACAAGCCTATACATTATGTATAGGCTTTTTAAGTTTGGCCGAAGGTTTTTATGCAATTAGAGTTTTTTGATGTTCCCAGCCCTTGTATGGGTGTGTGTCAGTCTGATGAAAAAGGCAATTGTCTTGGCTGCTACCGTACGCGTGAAGAACGCCAAACGTGGATAAACTTAACGTCTGATAACAAACAAAAAGTAGTTAAGCGCTGCTTGCAACGCAAAAAACGTAAAAATGCCAAACCGAAAGTTAAAGTTATTCCAACCCAGATAGAAACACAGCAACCTTCGTTACTTGATCCCCAATCAAAAGCAAAGCTAGATCCCTCAACAGATCTCGATTTTGGTGATTTTGAACTCTAAGACTATCATTCTGAACAGACTCTTGAGCCTAGAAAATACTCTGTCATCCTGAACGAATACGTCACTTTTTATGAATAATTCAGTCCTGAACGAATACCGTCACTTTTCACGAATAATTCAGCCATGAACGAATACCGTCATCCTGAACTTGTTTCAGGATCTGTCCTTGATCTACAAAGACCAGATACTGAAATAAATTCAGCATGACGGCATGAGAGTGAGAAAATGCGAACCATAAACAAACCACTCTCCGTCATCCTGAACTCGTTTCAGGATCTGTTCTTGTTCTACAAAGACGAGATACTGAAATAAATTCAGCATGACGGCATGAGAGTGAGAAAATGCGAACCATAAACAAACCACTCTCCGTCATCCTGAACTCGTTTCAGGATCTGTCCTTTTTCTACAAAAACCAGATACTGAAATAAATTCAGTATGACGGCATGGGAGTGAGTAGATACTGAAATAAATTCAGTATGACGACAAAAAGGCTACACGATTACCGACTCCCTGATACCAACACCGTCATCCTGAACTCGTTTCAGGATATGTACTTGCTCTACAAAGACCAGATACTGAAATAAATTCAGCATGACGGCATGGGAGTGAGACAATACGAATCGTGAACAAACCACTTTCCGTCATCCTGAACTCGTTTCAGGATCTGTACTTGTTCTACAAAGACCAGATACTGAAATAAATTCAGCATGACGACACGGGAGTGAGACAATGCGAATCGTGAACAAACCACTTTCCGTCATCCTGAACTTGTTTCAGGATCTGTGCTTGCTCTACAAAGACCAGATACTGAAATAAATTCAGCATGACGGCATGGGAGTGAGATAATACGAATCATCAACAAACCACTCTCCGTCATCCTGAACTCGTTTCAGGATCTGTACTTGCTCTACAAAGACGAGATACTGAAATAAATTCAGCATGACGGCATGGGAGTGAGAAATGCGAATCATCAACAAACCACTTTCCGTCATCCTGAACTCGTTTCAGGATCTGTACTTGTTCTACAAAGACCAGATACTGAAATAAATTCAGCATGACGGCACGGGAGTGAGAAAATGTGAATCATAAAAAACCACTTTCCGTCATCCTGAACTCGTTTCAGGATCTGTACTTGTTCTACAAAAACCAGATACTGAAATAAATTCAGTATGACGGCATGAGAGTGAGACAATACGAATAATAAACAAACCACTACCGTCATCCTGAACTCGTTTCAGGATCTGTCCTTGTTCTGCAAAGACCAGATACTGAAATAAATTCAGCATGACGACATGGGAGTGAAACAATACGATTCATCAACAAACCACTCTCCGTCATCCTGAACTTGTTTCAGGATCTGTGCTTGCTCTACAAAGACCAGATACTGAAATAAATTCAGCATGACGACACGGGAGTGAGATAATACGAATCATCAACAAACCACTCTCCGTCATCCTGAACTTGTTTCAGGATCTGTGCTTGCTCTACAAAGACCAGATACTGAAATAAATTCAGCATGACGGCATGGGAGTTAGATAATACGAATAATAAACAAACCACTCTCCGTCATCCTGAACTCGTTTCAGGACCTGTACTTGCTCTACAAAGAGCAGATACTGAAATAAATTCAGTATGACGGCAAAAAGGCTACACGATCACCGACTCCCTGATACCTACACCGTCATCCTGAACTTGTTTCAGGATCTGTACTTGATCTACAAAGACGAGCTATTGAAATAAATTCAGCATGACGGCATGGAAGTGAGTAGATGCTAGATACTGAAATAAATTCTGTATGACGGCATGGGAGTGAGCAAAAACCAGAAGGCAAATTTACTATGTGCTTTTAGTATCTGAAATACTCTTATTTATTTGCTTCATTCTCCATTCACCGTGAATGTATAACCATTGGACGTAATTGGCTCAGGTTCACTTGCCGTATTGTTCAAATCATTTTATTGTTGACTATTAAACCCCAAAATAATAATCCGCACAGGAAGCATTAAATGCATATCAAGCAAAGCATCGCGCCTACGTTGTTGGCGCTTAGCGTATCACTCGCGTTATCTGGCTGTTTAGAGTCTGAGCAGCAAGACCCAAAAGTGTCTATTAATAAAAACCCTTATCCGAGTACTTATCAACCTCTACCTAAGCAAACGACATTAATCAAAAATACCACGGTATTAATTGGTAATGGTGAGCGTTTTGATAATGCTGATGTGTTGATGACTGATGGAAAAATATCTCAAGTGGGCAAAAATTTGTCCGCTGCGGGTGCTGTCGAAATTGATGGAACAGATAAATGGGTTACGCCTGGTGTTATCGATGTGCATTCGCATTTAGGGGTTTATCCAAGCCCGTCGGCTGAGTCACATTCAGACGGTAATGAAATGAGTTCGCCCAATACCTCTGAAGTTTGGTCTGAACATAGTATTTGGCCACAAGATCCTGGTTTTAATGCTGCCCGTGCTGGCGGTGTTACTACAATGCAAATTTTACCTGGCTCTGCTAATTTATTTGGTGGTCGTGGTGTAACGCTTCGTAATGTATCAAGCCACACGATGCAAGGCATGAAGTTTCCAGAAGCGCCTTATGGTTTAAAAATGGCTTGTGGTGAAAACCCTAAGCGTGTTTACGGTAGCCGTAAAATATTACCCTCAACTCGTATGGGCAACATGGCAGGTTACCGCATGGCTTGGGCAGAAGCGACTGAGTATAAACATGCCTGGGAAAAATACGACCGTGACTATGAAGCGGGGAAAAATCCTTTAGCGCCAGCACGAGATTTAGAGCTTGATACCCTTCGTGGCGTGCTCGACGGTGAAATTTTAATTCACAATCATTGTTACAAAGCTGAAGAAATGGCGATGATGATTGATCTGGGTAAAGAGTTTAATTACCAGTCAGGGACTTTTCATCATGCGATTGAAGGTTACAAAATTGCTGACTTATTAGCTGAAAATGGAAACTGTGCAGCCATGTGGCCTGATTGGTGGGGTTTCAAAATGGAAGCTTACGACATGATCCACGAAAACGTTGCGGTTGTTAACGCGGTGAAAAACTCTTGTGCGATTGTTCACTCAGACTCAAACAGTACTATTCAGCGTTTAAATCAAGAAGCAGGTAAAGTCATGTACCGTGCTAACGAGAATGGTTTTGCCTTAAAACCAGCAGAAGCTATTCGTTGGATCACTTTAAATGCAGCTAAATCTTTAGGTATTGATGATAAAACCGGTAGTTTAGAAGCGGGTAAAAATGCGGATGTAGTGCTTTGGAACCAAAGTCCTTTCAGCGTTTATGCACAAGCTGAACAAGTATTTGTTGATGGTGCAAAAGTGTATGACCGTTTTGATGATAAATACCAAGCAACAAGTGACTTTATGTTAGGGCAAGCTGAAGTTCCTGCTTTACCTAAAAAGGGAGGGCAGTAATCATGAAAAATATTAAATTATTTAAAGCCTCGTTAGTTGCACTTGCTTTAGCGGCAATAAGCCATGCTAACGCAGAAAGTTTAGCAATAACCAATGCCACTATTCATACGGTTACTGAACAGGGTGTTTTAACAAATGCCACGGTTGTTATTGATGACGGAAAAATTATTGCGATTAACCCTGAAAAAATTGTTGCTGATGTAACCTTCGATGCGATGGGGAAAATACTGACACCGGGTTTAATTGGTTCTATGAATTCATTAGGTTTGGTTGAGGTAAATGCAGTATCAAGAACCCGTGATGCTAGTGATAAAAAAGCAGACATCACTTTTGATGCATCAATCGCTTTTAACCCACGCTCAACGGTTGTGCCTTATACACGCAAAGGTGGTATCACCAGTAACGTTTCAGTGCCTAGCGGTGGTGATAGTATGTTCAAAGGGCAAACCTTTGTAACAGACCTCTCAGGCGAGTTTGACAGTGTTTACATTAAAGAAAATGCCGTCATCATAGATCTTGGTGCTAAAAGCAGTGGTTCACGCGCTCTAAACTTACAAAAACTGCGTTACACGCTTGAAGACGCCCAAAAAGCCTTAACCAAAGCTGCTGAAGACGCTAAAACAGCGAAAAAAGACAAAAAGGCTGACGAGAAGCAAAAAGAACCAAAAGAACTAAAGCGTGATGAAAAAATTATCAACGCCTTATTAGCCGGTGATAAACCGCTTGTAGCTTATGCTGACCGCGCCACAGACTTACTCGAATTACTGAAATTAAAAGCTGAGTTTAATCTTGATTTAGTGATTGCTGGCGGTGCTGATGCGATATTAATTACCGAGCAATTAGCTGCAGCGAAAGTCCCTGTTATATTTGGCGCTTTAGATAACTTACCGAGTAGTTTTGATTCGCTACATTCTTCACTAGACAATACGGCGAAATTAACCCAAGCAGGTATCAATGTTGCTTTAGCCATAAGCGATGCACATAACTTGTATCAGCTGCGTTTTGAAGCGGGTAATGCAATTGCTAATGGTTTAACTAAAGACCAAGCACTTGCCGCTGTTACTGCCAATGTTGCCGATGCTTTTAACATTAATGCGGGTCGTATTGCCGTTGGTAAAAAAGCCGATTTAGTTTTATGGAGTGCTGACCCTTTCGAGCTTAGTACGAAAGTAGATAAAATGTGGATTAATGGCAAAGAGACCTCAACGCAGAGTCGCCAAGACAAACTGCGTAAACGCTATACCACTGAGAGTGATATGCCAAGAGGTTACACGAAGTAACCCTTATTGGCAGTTTGCTATTCGATAGCGAAAGGCATTAAACGATAATTCGTTTAATGCCTTTTTTTTGCGCTTTGTTGTTTAGCACCATTGCCGTCATGCTGAGTTTATTTATCTAGTCGTCATACTGAATTTATTTCTCTAGTCGTCATGCTGAATTTATTTCTCTAGTCGTCATACTGAATTTATTTCAGTATCTGGTCTTTGTGGTTATAAGTACAGATCCTGAAACGAGTTCAGGATGACGGAGAGTGGTTTGTTTATTATTCGCATTGTCTCACTCCCATGCCGTCATACTGAATTTATTTCAGTATCTGGTCTTTGTGGTTATAAGTACAGATCCTGAAACCAGTTCAGGATGACGGTGTTGGTATCAGGATGACGGTGTTGGTATCAGGGAGTAGGTAATCGTGTAGCCTTTTTGTCGTCATGCTGAATTTATTTCAGTATCTGGTCTTTGTTGTTGTAAGTACGGATCCTGAAACGAGTTCAGGATGACGGTGTTGGTATCAGGGAGTAGGTAATCGTGTAGCCTTTTTGTCGTCATGCTGAATTTATTTCTCTAGTCGTCATGCTGAATTTATTTCAGTATCTGGTCTTTGTAGATCAAGTACAGATCCTGAAACAAGTTCAGGATGACGGAGTTGGTATCAGGATGACGAAGTAGTATTCAAGATGACGGTTATTTGTATTATCGTTATAATGATTTATTTATTACTGTCTAAATACCGCTTGGGGTTGTATGTCATCAATTATTGCTGAAAATGAATTTGGTCAAATTAAGCAAGTTTCGCTTACCGATCAGATAAATGCACTAGAAATTATCCATAATACTTGTACAGCAAAAATAAGTTTATATGGTGGTCACGTTCTCGCTTGGCAACCGGCTAACCAAAAGCCGGTATTTTGGCTTAGTGATGACGTTATTTTTGAACAGGGAACGCCTATTAGAGGTGGGATCCCTTTATGTTGGCCATGGTTTGGTCCATATCAAGCACCTAGCGGTGAAAAAGCGGGTAATCATGGTTTTGCTCGTCAACGAAATTGGCAACTTGATGACGTGATCGTTGCTAAAGACAGGGTTACGGTAACTTTATCTTTGTCTGGAGAAAATGAGCACCCATTATGGCCTCATCAATACCAATTGAAGCAGCAGTTAATTTTTTCTGATCAATTTGAACAAAAATTATTTATTAGTAATTTATCATCCAAGGCGTTTGAATATTCAGCGGCATTACACAGTTACTTTGCCGTTAGTGCACCAGAAAATATTACGGTAGCACCGTTAGCTGAGTTTCCCTTTGATGACAAAGTTACGGGTAAAGAACAGCAGCTTGCTGCTTTAGAAAATTGTCTGGGTGAAGTTGATCGTATTTATTACACTAACCAACAATGCTTAATCGAAGATAAACAATGGCAAAGAACGCTTAATGTATCGTCCACAAATTGTCAGCAGTGGGTTTTATGGAATCCCGGCGTTGAGGTTGCTCAGAGAATGAAAGATCTTCATGTTGGCGCTGAAAAAGAATTTGTTTGTTTAGAGGCAGCTAATACTGACAGGCAAGTTGTCCAAGCGAATGAGACCGTGATGATCGGGCAGAAAGTCACGCTAACATAAACACATCAAAAACAGCACTCAATTTAAGCCACTAGACTTTGTCGCTATTATCCTTTATCTTTTGATGATTAATTAACAGGTAATACCAGTTGGTATTATCTTTTATAATTTTGGTGGCTGTGTGAATACAAGTCGTAGAGAATTCTTTAAAGTTAGTCTGCTTGGCAGTGCCATCTTGTTGGTTGGCAGTAGCTTGTCTGCTATAGCACTTGCCAACCCAGGTACAGAAAACCTACAAAAATTTGATTTTCTTCAGGCATCTGATGCTGATTTTTTATTAGCACTTGCCCCTGTTATGTTAAAGAGTAACTATCCTGGTGTATTAGCTGAAGACGCTGGAATGCGCTTATTAATGGCTGTTGACCAACAAATAATTACTTTAGGTGAACACTCCCAAAAGCAATTACGGCAGCTGTTTGATTTAATGTCATCGACGACATTTCGTTATCTTGTTGGTGCACCGACCAGTGATTGGAACGTAACCTCAGCGAAAGAAATTGAAAGCTTCCTACAAGGTTGGAAAAATAGCCTATTTTCATTAAAACGTACTGGCTACGCTTCTTTAGGTAAGCTGATTATTATGAGTTGGTATGCTCAGTCAGAAAATTATTTACAAGCGGGATACCCAGGCCCTCCTAAAATATATCCATCGCAGGAATAAAACGTGAAAATAGTCTCTGAAATTCGTGGTATTAGCGATCCGTACTCAGCAAATAAAGCGATCACCAAGCAAACGGTAAATGCTAATCAGCTAGATACCAATATTATTAGCGCCGATGTCATTATTATTGGCACTGGGGCTGGTGGTGGTACAAGTGCTGAAATATTGGCACAGGCAGGGCTAAAGGTGTTGATGATAGAAGAAGGGCCATTAAAGTCGACCCGTGACTTTAAAATGGATGAACGAACTGCCTATGCCGATTTGTATCAAGAAAATGCTGGGCGAGCCACAAAAGATGGTGGCATTGGTATCTTGCAAGGGCGCTGTGTTGGTGGAACTACGGTAATCAACTGGACCTCAAGCTTCAGAACACCGTCACCAACCCTAGATTATTGGCAAAAAACATTTCAGGTAAAAGGCTGTAGCAGCAGCGATATGGTCCCTTGGTTTGAACAAATGGAAAAGCGCCTAAATGTCACGCCATGGCAAGGTGGAGCGAATGAAAATAATGCGGTGCTAAAAGAAGGTTGTGAGCAACTCAATATTCCATGGAAAGTTATTCCGCGCAATGTCAAAGGCTGCTGGAACTTAGGTTACTGCGGTATGGGCTGTCCGACCAACGCAAAACAATCGATGCTAGTTACCACTATCCCAGATGCGCTTGAACATGGTGCCACATTACTTTATCAAGCTCGTGTCGAACGGTTAATTATTGAGAATAAAAAAATAACAGCCGTAGAATGTTTTGCGCTCGATGATAATAAGAAAAAGACAGCGAAAAAAATCATCGCCAAAGCACCTTATATTATTTTAGCAGCTGGCGCGATTAACGGCCCAGCACTGATGTTACGCTCTAAAGCGCCAGATCCGAATAATCGTATTGGTAAAAGAACCTTCTTGCATCCAACTGTTTTCTCCTTTGCTCAATTTGATAAAGAAATATCGCCTTTTTATGGTGCGCCACAAACTATTTATAGTGATCATTATCAATGGCAAAATGGTGCTACCGGGCCGTTAAGTTATAAGTTAGAGGTACCGCCATTACATCCGGCTATGTCTTCAATTATGTTAATGGGCCACGGCACTAAACATGTTGAGGATATGGCAAAGCTGAATAATACCCATGCAATGTTAGCCTTGTTACGTGATGGCTTTGACGCTGATAGTGAAGGCGCTGAAATAACGCTTTCTGATGACGGTAGCCCGATTGTTGATTATCCGATGAATGATTATTTATTTGATGGGGTTAAACGCGCTTATTTATCTATGGCTGAAGTGCAGTTTGCTGCTGGTGCTAAAAGAGTTCGCCCCGCACATCAACACGGACAATGGTTTGAAAGCTTTGAGTCTTTTAAAGCCGGTTTTAATGAACTTGAGCATAAAGTCAGCAACAACTTAATTGGTAGCGCTCACGTTATGGGAGGCTTAGCGATGGGTGAAAACAAAGCACTATGCTTAGTCGATAGTGATTGTAAGTACCATTATTTAGATAATTTATGGGTATTTGATGGTTCTGTTTTTCCCACATCTATTGGTACTAACCCGCAACTTTCTATTTATAGTTTAGTTTGTAAACAAGCGACCAAACTTGCTAAAAAATTGAATGAATTATAAAGGTTTTATTTTTGGCGTTAGACAAGAAAACAACTAAACTTACGATGAAAAATAGACCGAATTATAATTATTAGCACAATTTTCATCATGCTGAATTTATTTCTCTTGTCGTCATGCTGAATTAATTTCAGTATCTGCGTTTTTGGTTCTAAGTACAGATCCTGAAACAAGTTCAGGATGACGGAGATTATTCAGGATAACGGTTTTGTGTTTAGGATGATGGTGTTGTGTTTAGGATAACGGTGTTCGCTTAACACTCTTGTCGTCATGCTGAATTTATTTCAGTATCTGCTTTTTTGGTTCTAAGTTCAGATCCTGAAACAAGTTCAGGATGACGGAGATGTGTTCTGGATGACGGAGTAACATTCAGGATTTTTGACTGTGGTATCTTATGTTTGCTTTGTTCAAAATAGCTATCTCATACACATGCTAAAGCAGTTGATTATTTGTTAATTAAACCCCCTTTATATATTTATGCACATATTTAGAATAAATCAAAGCTATGTGTATATTGTATATTATACTGACTTTTATCTCGCTAGCTCAGCAATATAAGAATACTATATTGTATACAATATGGTAAATATACAGTTTTTTCTTAATAAAACGCTAAAAATACTGAATATTTACTCTAATCTAGATTGACACGAAATTATTTTTATGAAACTGCAATAATTAGTTTGCTTTTTAGGCATTGGAGTGATTATTCTAATAAAACTTTTTGTTTGAATGAGACTTTTCATGGAACACCTAAACCAATTATTTGTAGAAGCGGGCACGTTAATGTTTGCTGGCATGGTCTTCGTTTTTATCTTTTTGGGATTAATGATTGTTTTTATTAATGTCGTTTTAAAACGCCTCGCTATCAAATTTCCAGATGCCGTTGTCCAAACAAGATCTACCCGCTCAAATCAAAAAACAAAACAAAATGTTGATGGTGTTTCACCTAAAGTGGTGGCAGCAATTACTTCTGCTGTATCGCAATACCGCAAACAACATAATCAAAGCTCAAGCACCCATAAAACTAAATAGGAATAAACTCATGACAAAGCCATTAGGTATCACTGAAGTTGTTTTAAGAGATGGTCATCAATCATTGCTCGCCACTCGTTTACGCCTTGAGGATATGTTACCCATTGCGCCAAAACTTGATGAAATTGGTTTTTGGTCAATTGAGTCTTGGGGTGGTGCTACGTTTGACTCTTGTATTCGCTATTTAGGTGAAGATCCTTGGGAACGTTTACGCGCATTAAAAAAAGCGATGCCAAAAACTAAACAACAAATGTTATTTCGCGGTCAGAATATTTTAGGCTACCGTCATTATGCTGATGATGTGGTCGAGAAGTTTGTTGAGCGTGCTCATGTTAACGGTATTGACGTGTTTCGCATTTTCGATGCAATGAATGATGTACGTAATTTACAAACAGCGATTAAATCAGCAGTAAAAGTCGGCGCTCATGCGCAAGGCACATTAAGCTATACCGAGAGTCCAGTGCATACTCTTGAAGGTTGGCTGACGATGGCTAAGCAAATTGAAGATATGGGCGCGCATTCTTTATGTATCAAAGACATGTCTGGTCTATTAAAACCTTACGACGCTGAAGAATTGATTGGTCGTCTAAAAGAAACGGTCTCTTTACCTATTGCTTTACATTGTCATGCGACCACAGGTTTAAGTATTGCTACTCACATGAAGGCTATTGATGCCGATGTAGATGTTATCGATACATCTATTTCTTCAATGAGTATGACTTATGGTCATTCACCGACAGAAACGATTGTTTCGATAGTTGAAGGTACCAAACGAGATACCGGTTTAGACATGGTTAAGCTTGCTGAAGTTGCCACTTACTTTCGTGAAGTTCGTAAAAAGTATGCCAAATTTGAAGGTAGCTTAAAAGGTATCGATGCGCGTATTTTACTTGCTCAAGTTCCTGGTGGCATGTTAACAAATATGGAAATGCAGTTAAGAGAACAAGGCGCTGCAGACAAGCTTGATGAAGTGTTAATTGAAATTCCAAAAGTAAGAAAAGATTTAGGTTATATCCCATTAGTGACACCAACCTCGCAAATTGTTGGTACGCAAGCGGTATTAAATGTATTGACGGGTGAGCGTTATAAGTCAATCACTAAAGAAACAGCCGGTGTTTTAAAGGGTGAATATGGCGCAACTGCCGATAAAGTTAATGCCGAATTGCAAGCGCGTGTTTTAGATGGCGCTGAAGCGATAACTTGTCGTCCCGCTGATTTAATTAAACCTGAACTTGATAATCTTACTGCAGAATTAGAAGAACTTGCTAAAGAGAAACAGATTGATTTAGCCGATGAAGTGATTGATGACGTTTTAACGTATGCATTGTTCCCGCAAATAGGACTGAAATTTCTAGAAAATAGAAATAACCCAGATGCATTCGAACCTGTACCTACGATTGAAGATGCGGTAGCAGCCTCTGCACCCGCTAAAAGTTCAACTGCGCCAGAAAGTTATGCCGTTAGTGTTGATGGTCAGGTGTTTGACGTCGTTGTAGGCCCTGGAGGCGATATTAGCCAAATTACTCAGCCTAGTAGCAGTCAGTCATCAAAACCGTCTTCATCAACTTCTGAAGCGTTAAATGCACCACTTGCTGGCAATATATTTAAAGTGTTAGTTAATGAAGGTGATGAAGTTGCAGCCGGTGAAGTTGTTATCATTATGGAAGCAATGAAAATGGAAACTGAAATTCGTGCAGTTAACTCAGGTACCGTCACTTCAGTGGATATTAAAGAAGGCGATTCTGTAACTGTTGGTCAAGCTTTATTGAGTTTAGGATAGATAATAATGGATTCGTTAAATAAACTTTGGTTGTCTACTGGCTTAGCTAACTTCGAGTCAGGTCAGGTGATCATGATGATAGTTGGCTGTTTGCTACTTTATCTTGCAATAGCACGTAACTTTGAACCGTTATTGTTATTACCTATGGGCTTTGGTGCGATATTAACCAATATACCATTAGCTGGATTTTCAGAAGTTGGTGGTTTATTACATTTCATCTACTATGCGGGTATTGATACGGGGATATTCCCGTTGATTATCTTTATGGGGGTGGGTGCAATGACCGACTTTGGCGCATTAATCGCTAACCCTAAAACCTTATTGCTTGGTGCTGCTGCCCAATTCGGTATCTTTGCCACCTTATTTGGTGCTATTGCTTTAAACGCAATACCGGGTATTGAATTTACGCTTAAAGATGCATCAGCTATTGCTATTATTGGTGGTGCAGATGGTCCGACAGCGATATTTTTAGCATCAAAACTAGCGCCAGAATTATTAGGTGCCATTGCCGTTGCTGCTTATTCTTATATGGCTTTAGTGCCAATTATTCAGCCACCTATTATGCGCGCTTTAACCACTGATGCTGAACGTAAAATTGAAATGGAGCAATTACGCCCAGTAACAAAAATTGAAAAAATAGTATTCCCGTTAGGTGTTCTCATGATGACTATTTTCTTTTTACCATCAGCAACACCTTTAGTTGGCATGTTCTGTTTGGGTAATTTGATGCGTGAATGTGGCGTGGTTGAACGATTAAGCTCAACAGCGCAGAACGAGTTAATTAATATCACCACCATATTCTTAGGTTTAGGGGTTGGCTCTAAATTAAGTGCCGAAGCCTTTTTGAATATAGAAACCTTAGGTATTTTAGGTTTAGGTGCCGTGGCATTCTCAATTGGTACTGCTTCTGGGGTATTAATGGCTAAGTTAATGAATAAACTTTCATCAACACCTATTAATCCTCTCATTGGCGCAGCCGGTGTTTCAGCAGTACCTATGGCGGCACGTGTTGCTAATAAAGTGGGTCTGGAAGCTAATCCACACAACTTCTTATTAATGCATGCGATGGGGCCTAACGTTGCCGGTGTGCTTGGTTCAGCGGTTGCGGCAGGTATCTTACTGGCATTAGTGGGATAGGAATTGCGGTACGCTTAACGCGTTAACTAACAAAAACGGGAAGCTTTGCTTCCCGTTTTTTTCATTTTAGCTGCGCTAATGCCCAGGTACGACAACAAATGACATCTTTGCTAGCTTAGCTATCTTTTACTCAATTATACCGTTATCTGGCAATTTGGCGTAAGGGGCTATTTTTTTAAAGTAGTGAGCGGTATCGTCAGACAGCAAGGCATCTAATTGTTTTTTTAGCTTTGCTCCTACTGAATCGTTTGCAACAGCAAGACTTGCTGCAATAACTTTAAACTTTTGATAATAAATTTTTTGTGGGCTTTCTGGGGAGTTGAATTCTGTTGGAACTTTGGTGGAGAGGTCGTCTTGTAATTCTTTAATCGTTGACATCATAGCCACCCGCTCGAAGAGTATCACTTTAAGTCTCCCGCGTGCCATCATCATAATTAATTGCGCTAAACTGCTTACTTCAACAAACTTTTCTCTGGGAACTTGCGCTAATTCAGCGAAAAAATCAGCATTGCCAATTAGTGTACCTATACTCCCTTCGGGCAAATTTTTGATGTCAAAGTTAGCGGGGGATGTTGAATAAAGATCAACGGTAGTGTCAAAGTGCCAAGATAACTCTTGTGCGTATTGGTAAAAGCTTTCTGTTTCACTATCTTTGGGCGTTAAACCTACCATGTCGATACGGTAACTTTTTAATTCCAGCTTCGCCCGAGCATAGGTCATTATTTGATAATTAAACGTTAGTGTCGAATTTTCTTGCAGGCCATTAAGCATATCAATAACAAAACCACTGCCGTCTTCGTTTACTAAAGGAGGAAATGGCTCCAACCCAACTAAAATATTAGTAGGGTTGGCTAATGATTTAACGCTAAATAAAGCACATAAAACAGCAACACCGACAACTTTATATAACACTGATATGTTGTTTGAAATAGACATCTTATAAATACTGTTTGAATATTTAAATATAGCCATTAAGGATTCAATTTAAATTGATGCCATAGTACCTTTTTGTCATCTTGATTTTGCTCTTGTTCAAAGCAAATACGGTCATGTAAACGATTAGCTCGACCTTGCCAAAATTCAAGATAATGAGGTTTTATTCGCCAACCGCCCCAAAATTCAGGTAAGGGAACTTCTTGGCCAGCAAACTTTTTAGTGTAATAAGCTTCGCTCTGCTTTAGTGCTTCTTTACTCGCCAGTGGTGAGCTTTGCTTTGACGCCCATGCGCCAATTTGGCTACCGCGGTCTCTGCTATGAAAATACTGTTCTGATTGTTCAGCCGTTACTTTTTCGACTCTGCCTTCTATCCTGACTTGGCGTTGCAGTACATTCCAATGAAATAATAAGGCTATCTTATTATTTTCATTTAAATCTTGGCTTTTTCGGCTGCCGTAATTAGTATAAAAAACGAAACCATCGTCATTAAACTCTTTTAACAACACCATACGTGAGCTAGGTTGACCGTTTTGATCGCAACTGCTGACAGACATCGCTTCAGGTAATAAAATGCCTGATTTTTTTGCGTCATCAAACCATTGGCCAAACAATTCGATGGGTGTTGTTTGTTCAGAAATATCGGGCAGTGGTAAGGCAACACCTTGACCAAATGTTAATAAGCAGCGTAATTTTTCAAATAATGTCATAACGGTAAATTTAAATGATGTAGGGAGAATAGGTTCGTTAGATAGTAGCATGAATGTTTTATCTGACAATAAGAGATTATCGGCTTAATGCAATCAAAAGTTAATGCAGTGATGACTATATTTCCCAATCATCACTGAAGTCTAATGCTTCACGAAGGCGTTTTTTTTCAAGCAAATCATCGATACGTTTACGCACCTTGCTATTTTTATCTGCTTTTTTACCGGTGGCGAGATCTTTGTCGTAGTTATCAGACTCGTCATTTGCTTTATATTCATCTGCCATTATCGTGTTTTTCTCACGGTTAAGTATTTTTATTAATAAGGATTAATTTCAAGATAGGCAACAACTGAGAAAATTTCAATAAATTAGCTTAATCGCCTACTATTAATGGCATTATTTTTAGTAAATAACCGCAGATAAAAATAAACTATTTGAATTGCGGGAGCACATTGATAAACTGCTTTCACTTTAGTTTTACTGAATTTAGCGCCTGCTTATGTCTAACCATAATTTCGTCGAATGGCTTGAAGAAATGCAATGTCAGGCTTCGACCAAATTTCAGCGACAACTGGTGTTACTGGTCGGTGATGCTTGCTGGGTCAAACAGTTACTGCAACTTAATGAACAAAACCAGAGTAAAGACGCTTGGCTGGTGTTTAGTCACCACCCCGAAATTTCTGCCACGATCAACAACAAACACTTTGCTCAGCAACTCGGTAGTGAGCATAGTCGAATATTATTTTCAGGTGTTGAAAATAGCGACTGTTCTGCGCTTAATAGTATCAATTTGGATGCTTTTGCGGCGCTCTCTGGCACGCTAGTCGCTGGCGGTGTTATGTGTTTATGGCTTGAAAAACCATTAATACAAGCGATTGAGCAAACAAAGGCAGCTTCACTTAAGTATTTTTATCGACAACTACTCGACAATAAAGCCTTAATGACGATTACACAAAATGACGAGCAAACGTTTCCGTTGTTAGATGGTATTGCACCAGTAATATCGACCGTCTCTAGTGATTTTTTATATCAATGTAAAACCAAAGAACAACAAATAGCCGTTGAACATATTATTAAGGTCAGCCGAGGTCATCGAAACCGCCCATTAGTGTTAACCGCTGATCGTGGTCGTGGAAAATCATCAGCGCTTGCTATTGCTTGTGTTGAGCTCATTGCAAATAACACCGCTATGGGCCATGAAAAAATTAATATAGTTATTACCGCACCCCATGTTCGTTCTTTATCGGTTTTTTACCGCCAACTTGCTTGTTCATTAGCGGCACTTGGCGAAAAATTTGACTATGCTAATACCAGCAAAACCGCTTTGGTTCACCCCTTGGGTTCGATAACTTTTGTTGCGGTCGATCAACTCATTCGCCGCGATGATTTATTGAATGTTTCGCTATTACTGGTTGACGAGGCAGCTGCCATTCCTGTGCCTTTATTAACAAGCTTAACGGCTCTTTTTTCTCGTGTTGTTTTTTCAAGTACGGTTCATGGTTATGAAGGAGCAGGGCGGGGCTTTACGGTAAAGTTTCAACAAGCGTTAACAAAGCAAGTGCCGCAGTGGCGAAGCTTTCATATGCATCAGCCTATTCGCTGGCGTCAAGACGATCCGCTAGAAGTCTTTGTTTTTGAAAGTTGTTTACTCAACGCCAAGTTAACAGAGTTGCCGTTACTAACTCAGCCTGTAAGCGAAATTTCTTTGGATAAAGCAACCTTAAGCCAATCATCAACAGTGCAGTTGGCTAAAGAATCGTTATCTTTTAGCCAAGTGTCATCAACTTCGTTGATTGAAGACACAGCGTTATTAAAGCAAGTTTTTGCTGTGCTGGTCACCGCTCATTACCAAACGTCACCGAACGATATTACGCTATTACTTGACAATAAAGCGCTACAATTATTTGTCGCCAAATTAGGTGATGATATTGTCGGTGTTGCCTTACTTCTTGAAGAAGGGTGTAATAAAGCAGCCGATATTCAAGCGATAGCAACAAATCAACGTCGACTAAAAAATCAGTTTATTCCCCAATCTTTATTAACTCATTGTGGTTTTAGTGAAAGCTTTAGTTATCAATATCTGCGGGTTTTACGCATAGCTATTCATCCACAATATCAAGGATATGGTTTTGGCCGTTGTTTTGTTAAAGCGCTAGAAAATTTTGCAAAAAAGCAGCACGTTGATTTTATTGGCGCGAGTTTTGGTGCCAATGCGCAGTTACTTAAGTTTTGGCAAGATGCTGATTATCAAGTTGCTCGAATAGGTTTTACTAAAGACCAAGCCAGTGGTGAGCATTCCGCGCTGGTGGTTTCTGCAATGAGCGACCGGGGGCAATTTTTTGAACGAAAAATTGCCAGTGAATTTTATAGTTCATTCGATTATTTACTCACCGATGAATACAAAGGTTTATCGCCTAAGTTAGTGTGGCAAATATTACATCATTGCCCTGATAAAAGTTTACCGCAGTTAAGCGCCCATCAGCTGAGCAGCATTAGCGATTTTATTCAACAAAAACGGCAGTTTAGTCATTGCGTAAAAGCGTTACATTATTGGTGTCTTTTACACTGTAAAGAAAATTATCAAGCAAGTATACTCGTGTTAATCGAGCGTATTTTGCAGAAAAAGCCCGTTGATGAAGTATGTAAAAATCATCAGTTAACCGGTAAAAAAATGCTAAATCAGGCATTAATTGACTACATTGCGCAGGCTCAAGCGCACTAGCTATTCAATCGCCTAGGCAATCTGTTGTTGCCAAAATTTAAGCATAGTAAAATAATGACAAGGCTGACTGGCGAAAGCGGTGAAGTCGTCATGTTTGATAAGGCGAGTTAAATAATAGCTGATCACCTTTGCTAATCCATTACTGGGATGCTGCGCATAAGTCTTGGTCAATACGCTCAACCAATCTTCTATTTGATAAAGCTCACTTGAATATGCAATAGCGCAATGAATACTATCTTTGTGAGAACCCGCGGAATAAGTTAACGGCATCTTGATTGCTCTCCCTGTAAGCTGCTTAGTAAGAGTGATTGCCACAATGTTTTACGCGCAGCATCATCTAAGCACCTGCACTCATTACCGGGCAAAGCGCCAGACAAGATTAACTTTTCTAATAATATGATGGGTAATTCAACTTTTGCCTTTTCAGTGTGTATGTGGTGATAATTGTCTTGAATATTTTTTCTATTGATAGAATATTGTTGCGCACCCATGATGAAACTCCTTTGCTTTGTCGATAACGTTAGATTTAATTTAATGTAATAGTTACCACAATGCAAATGATAATTATTATCATTTGCATTGTGGCGGTATTTTATTGTTTTTAGTGATGTGATCTTTACACAGATCCCATTACAATAATGAGCAAGCATTAGGTATTATTAGGAAAGTTATGACACAGAGTCAGCAACGGGTTGGTCAAACAAAAAACGATGTTATTGAAGTTAATCATTTAGTTAAAAGTTATAAAGGCGTGCAAGCGGTTGATGATATTAGTTTCACCATTACTAAAGGGCACTGTTTTGGTTTGTTAGGACCAAATGGTGCAGGAAAAACGACGACCATTGAAATAATGGAAGGGATAATTCCAGCGACCAGTGGTGAAGTGCTTTACTCAGGAAAAAGCATAGGTAAGGATATAAGTCAGCAAATTGGCATTCAATTTCAAAGTACTGCTTTGCAAGATTTTTTAACGGTACAAGAGACCTTAAATTTATTCACCGCATTTTATGACAACACTGTACCTCATCAGCAATTAATTGAGCTCTGTGGCTTAAAAGATTTTTTAGATAGAGATAATCGTTTGTTGTCGGGTGGACAACGCCAACGGTTATTATTAGCACTGGCGTTAATTAATGACCCCGATATTATTTTTCTTGATGAACCCACCACTGGGCTTGATCCACAGGCGAGACGTAATTTTTGGCAGTTAATAAAAAATATTAAAGCCCAAAATAAGACGGTTATTTTAACCACTCATTACATGGACGAAGCGGAACAACTTTGTGATGAAGTAGTTATTATGGACAATGGTAAAATTATTGAAAGTGGCACACCTAATCGATTACTTGCCAAGCATTTTCAAGAGGTTTTTATTTATTTACCTCAAGAGCAAGTACCGCAGCCATTAATTGAAAAACATCAGTGGACTATCGAACACGAGCGGGTCGAAATAACGACGCAACATGTGGAAGAAACTATTAGCTTGTTAATTGCTGAGAAAATTCCATTAGAAGGTTTACAAGTAAAGTCTCCAAATCTTGATGATCTTTTTCTAAAATTAACCGGCCATTCGTTGAGAGAGTAAAACATATGAATTTCAAACGTTTTTTTGCGGTAGTCAAAGCCCGTAATATTGAATTTTTTCGCGATCGTTCATCGTTAGGGTGGAATTTATTTTTCCCTATTCTCATGTTAGCGGGTTTATCTTTTGTTTTTTCTGGTGACGGAAAAGCTGTTTATAAAGTGGGGGTTATCGACAGTAAAACCGTTCAATCGAGTTTTATGGAAACACGTTACGTTGACTTTATTGACTATCAAGATAAGGCGTTAGCAACCGTAAAATTAGAACAGCATGCTATTGATTTTTTAGTCGACTTTAGCCAAAAAAGCTATTGGGTTAACCAAGGTTCGCCAAACAGTTACCTGGTTGAAAAAATCTTTTTAGGACAACACAATAACTTTCAACGCTTAGAAACCTATGGGAAGAAAATTCGTTATGTCGACTGGGTTCTGCCTGGGATCCTTGGAATGAACATGATGTTTAGTTGCCTATTTGGTGTTGGCTACGTGATAGTACGTTATCGGAAAAATGCGGTATTAAAACGTTTAAAAGCGACACCGCTTTCAGCGTTTGAATTTGTATCAGCACAATTAGTGTCACGTATTTTTATTGTGATGTTTATGTCGAGTGTTGTTTATATTGGCTGTAATTTCTTTTTTGATTTTTACATGCTGGGCAGCTATTTTGATCTATTTATCATCGCCGTTTTAGGTGCTATTAGCTTAATATCTTTAGGTTTGCTGGTCGCGAGCAGAAGTAAGAGTGAAGAGCTTATTGGCGGTTTACTTAATTTGACCTCATGGCCAATGATGTTGTTATCAGGTGTTTGGTTTAGTCTAGAAGGTGCACCCAATGCGGTAAAAGTTTTTGCTGACTTTTTACCTTTAACTCATTTAGTGGCTGGAGCGAGAAAAGTGATCACCGAAGGTGCAACCCTAGCTGATATCAGTTATCACCTGAGCGCACTTTTGATTATGAGTACTATTTTTTTAGCGTTAGGCTCTTACTTATTTAGTTGGAATACCGAGCGATAATAGCGGTTGCTGTTTTATAGCGAGACCTATCAATAATTATACTAGGTCTCGTTGCGTGACAAAAACCATCGATAACACCCCTCATCGTTAGGAGTTTTATCGATAATACCTCGCTGTTGAGCAAAGATAACCTTGTTATAAATCAGTGAAATTTAAAGTGCTTAAAAAATATTTTTTTATTAGATAAAATATATTATGCTTAATTCATAGCAGTTAAGGATAGTTATTAGTGATTACCAATCGTGTGTTTATTAAGTTTATTTGCCTTTTAAGTGTGTTGTTTTACTGTAATACCAGTATTGCGACAGATATATTACGTGTCAGTATTCCTCAAATGCCAGTTCATGCGGTAAGTAAAGATGAAGGGATTTTGGTCGATTTTGTTAAAGTGCTTGCCAAGAAACTAGACCAAAATATAGAAATCCAGATAGTGCCTTTTTCGCGTTCTATCTATTATGTTATTACTAATCAAGTTGATTTTCATTTACCCTTTATTAAGCCCAAAGCTGAGAATTCGCCTCAAGATAACTTTATTTACTCAGACGAAACTATTTTTCATGTCAACTTTGTACTTTATACCCATAAAGATAGGTTTGTTGATCTCACTAAACTGGTAAATTATAAGATTGAAACTGATGCTGCTCACCTGCCTTTTTTTAGTGAATTAAAGATGGGTTCTAGTTGTATCCTTTGTAGTTTAAAGAAAGTGCAGCACAAAATGACCGACGGTTATATTTTTGCTGATTCTTCCACCGATCCTCTTTTACGTGAAAATTTGCCGTTGTTAGCTGCTGTTAAACGTCAACTTTATAAAAAGTTTGAAGTTAAAATGGTTTTTCCAAAGACAGAGAAAGGACAAAGTCTTAATAAAGCACTTAGTGTAATTGTTAATGAAATGCGCTTGTCAGGAGAGCTACAGCAGTTATTATCCTCAGTTGACTTTATCTATAATGATTGGCAAATAGAATGAACGAACTGCTAGCACAGAGGCTCTTAAAACTTACTGGTTTGTTCTTTGTAGGTCTTGCTCTACTGGGTGTGGTACTGCCGATTCTTCCTACCACACCTTTTCTGTTAGTTGCGGCGAGTTGTTTTGCTAAGTCTTCGCCACGTATGAATAAAATATTACTTAGACATAAAGTTTTTGGCCCCTTGATTTGCCATTGGCAAACATCAGGCAGTATTCCTAAAAGGGCTAAAACAATCGCTTTAAGTACTATTATCTTAGCCACCATGGGTTCTTGCTATCAATTAGACAATAACCTACTGCGAGTGTTGGTCATCGTTTTAGTTGCAGGGCCCTTTATTTTTCTATGGCGTTTACCTCTTTCAGCAGAGGAACAGCAAACTTAACTGTTAATTATTAATCAGCGAGTGCTTTACCCACTAAGGTCGCTAAATGGTTAGGTAGTGTTAATGAAAGTGCTATTTCGTGGCCACGCGCTGACATTTTTCCCCAAGTTTTCTTTACTATCCTTATGATTTTAGCTTCGTTGTCTGCTTCGGTATATTTAGCGGCAAAAGCGTCAAAGTAATATTGTAAAAAGACTAAGCAAGCGACATCCTCTAACGTTTGCGTGTTGGCATTTGTTTTGAGCTGTTCTTTTCTTAAAATACAAGCGGTCAATTCAGCCTCATGCTCAGAATAATCATTTTCTAACATTAATGACTTAGTGAGCTCAGCGTGGAACTTTCCTTGGGAAATCCGCCACTGATAATAGCCAGCTTTGCCTTCATCAAATTCGGTACGCTTTAAGTCCCAGCGTTTAATATGCTGTGCCCGCACAGCTATTTGTAATAATTCATTTGACTGAGGAAAATACTGCTCAAGACAAGAGGTCATGTATTGACCATAAAGTAATTCATTGGCTTGAGGATGCCCATTAACAAGTGTTTGATTGGGATCTTCACTATTTATTTTATCGATAGCACAAAGTACGGCGGTTAAACGAGATGAAGTCATAAGGGGTATCCAATGCCTAGGGTGAATTAAAACAATATGTTAGCTTTTTATCGATAAAATAAACACAGTCATTAAATATTTTTGTCAAAATAACAGAAATTGATCTGTAGATCATATTGTCGTGGTAGCTAGTTTTAAGTATAATGTTTTCCCGTCCTGCTAGGTTGGTGTGTTTTTCAAAATCATGACTAAACTTACCTCATTATTCGCTAATTAATTCGTATAATAAGCTAGCAAAACAACTTAAGTAAAACACACAAAATTCCTGCTCACTCTGACTTTTGGTATCACATGACAACTAGATATATTTTTGTAACCGGCGGCGTTGTATCGTCTCTTGGTAAAGGTATTGCCGCGGCTTCTCTTGCTGCAATTCTTGAAGCACGCGGCTTAAAAGTCACAATGTTAAAACTTGACCCTTATATTAATGTTGACCCGGGTACGATGAGTCCTATTCAACATGGTGAAGTATTTGTTACCGAAGACGGCGCGGAAACTGATTTGGATTTAGGGCATTATGAACGATTTATTCGTACCAAAATGACCAAGCTTAATAACTTCACCACCGGCAGAATATATCAAGATATTCTTGCACGTGAGCGCAAAGGTGAGTTTTTAGGTGCCACTATTCAAGTTATTCCTCATATTACTAACGACATTAAGCGTCGCGTTATCGAGGGTGCTGAAGGTTATGACGTTGCTATGGTTGAAATTGGCGGCACGGTTGGTGATATTGAATCACAACCTTTCTTAGAAGCTATCCGCCAGTTAGGTACCGAATTAGGACGTGAGCGTGCGATGTATATGCATCTAACGTTAGTGCCTTATATTAAAACAGCCGGCGAAATTAAAACAAAACCAACTCAACATTCAGTGAAAGAGCTACGCTCAATCGGTATCGTCCCTGATATTTTAGTGTGTCGAAGTGAACGCACTGTGCCTGCTAATGAGCGAGCAAAAATATCTTTGTTTACCAATGTTGCTGAAAAAGCAGTTTTATCAATGCGTGATGTTGATAGCATTTATAAGATTCCGGCGTTACTTAAAGCCCAAGGTATAGATGAATTAGTGGTTAAACGTTTTGGTCTTGATGTACCCGCAGCCGATTTAAGTGAATGGGAAAAAGTACTCTATCAAGAAGCTAACCCTTTTGGTGAAGTTACCATAGGCATGGTAGGTAAATATATTGAATTACCAGACGCGTATAAATCTGTTAACGAAGCATTAAAACATGCCGGCTTGAAAAACCAAGTAACGGTAAACATTAAATACATTGACTCACAAGATCTTGAGAGCAAAGGAACTGATGTTTTAGGAACCGTTGACGCGATATTAGTGCCAGGTGGTTTTGGTATTCGTGGCGTTGAAGGAAAAATTTTAGCGGCGAAATATGCCCGTGAAAACAAAGTGCCTTATTTAGGGATTTGTTTAGGTATGCAAGTGGCGCTTATTGATTATGCCCGCAATGTTGCTGGTCTTACTGACGCTCATAGCACCGAATTTAACCCTGAAACCCCACATCCAGTGGTTGGTTTAATTAATGAATGGTTAGATGAAGAAGGCCAAGTTGAATACCGTCATGAAAATTCAGACTTAGGCGGCACGATGCGTTTAGGTTCACAATTGTGCCACCTTGTGAAAGGTACCAAGGCATATGACGTATATGGCAGTGAAACAATTTATGAGAGACACCGTCATCGTTATGAGGTAAATAATAACTACCGTGAGCAAATTAGCAAAGCTGGTTTGGTGTTCTCGGGGTTATCTACGGATAAAACATTAGTTGAGATGATTGAAATACCGGATCATCCTTGGTTTATTGCTGGGCAGTTTCATCCTGAGTTTAATTCAACTCCACGTGATGGACACCCATTGTTTGAAAGCTTTATTGCTGCTTCATTTGAGCATCAAAAACAGCAATCAAGTTAAACCTGAAAATTAATAAAACCGTAGCATAGTGCTGCGGTTTTGCTTTCTGGCATAATTATTTATGGCAAAATGTTTTATCAGTAAAATGTAAACTAAAAACTATTACCAACTTAATAGCGGTTCATTCGCTGTAGTGCACTCAATTTAAAGGAATTATAATGTCGAATATCAGTAAAATTATCGCCCGTGAAATTATGGACTCTCGTGGTAACCCAACCGTTGAAGCTGACGTTTTTTTAGCATCGGGTGCTTGGGGCCGTGCTGCGGCACCCTCTGGCGCATCAACCGGTTCACGTGAAGCGTTAGAGTTACGTGATGGTGATAAGTCTCGTTATTTAGGTAAAGGCGTATTAAAAGCGGTTGCGGCGATAAACAATGACATTCAAGCGGCATTGATCGGACAAAGTGCTTTAGAACAAGCCACTATTGATCAAATCATGATCGACTTAGACGGTACTGAAAATAAAGAAAAATTTGGTGCCAATGCTATTTTAGCGGTTTCATTAGCAAATGCAAAAGCAGCCGCAATGGAAAAGAAAGTACAATTGTTTGAACATATCGCTGATTTAAACGGAACTCCGGGTCAATACTCATTACCTTTACCTATGATGAATATTATCAATGGCGGTGAACATGCAGACAATAATGTTGATATTCAAGAATTCATGATCCAACCGGTAAGTGCTAAAAATTTCAGTGAAGCATTACGTATGGGCGCTGAAATATTTCATGCCTTGAAAAAAGTATTATCAGCAAAAGGTTTAAATACTGCCGTTGGTGATGAAGGTGGTTTTGCACCTGATTTAGCCTCGAATGCTGACGCCTTAGCGGTTATTAAGGAAGCAGTTTCTGCTGCCGGTTATGAATTAGGTAAAGACATTACGTTAGCGATGGATTGTGCTGCTTCAGAATTTTATGACAGCGAGAAAGGCATTTACGATCTGAAAGGCGAAGGCAAGCAATTTACAGCTAACGAATTCTCTGATTTTTTAGCAACGTTATGTGAAGAATATCCTATCGTTTCTATTGAAGACGGTTTGGACGAGTCTGATTGGGACGGTTTTGCTTACCAAACAAAATTATTGGGCGATAAAATACAAATTGTTGGCGATGATTTATTTGTAACGAATACTAAAATCTTAGCACGTGGTATTGAACAAGGTATTGGCAACTCAATTTTAATTAAGTTTAACCAAATTGGTACCTTAACTGAAACATTAGCGGCGATTAAAATGGCGAAAGATGCAGGCTTTACTGCAGTTATCTCTCATCGTTCAGGCGAAACCGAAGATGCAACGATTGCTGATTTAGCGGTAGGTACAGCGGCAGGCCAAATTAAAACCGGTTCACTTTGTCGTTCAGACCGTGTTTCTAAGTACAACCAATTACTACGTATTGAAGAGTACCTTGGTGATAAAGCTATATTTAATGGCCTGTCAGAAGTTAAAGGCCAATAACGATTAAACTATGTTTATTTCTTCCTACCACGTTGTTAGAAGTACTCATTGACTATCGTCAACTCCGAGCGTCTGCCTAGTGGTAGTTTGAACTAACTCATATTTTAATTTGTTATTTTTGCTATAAATATAGTAGTTATAAATATAGTGATAAAAACCACTCATTTGAGTGGTTTTTTATTTTTAGGGATAACTGATTTAGACAGTAGGCTAGTTTAATAACCTAGCTAAAGCATGTTTATTTCTTCCTACCACGTTGTTAGAAGTACTCATTGACTATCGTCAACTCCGTGCGTCTGCCTAGTGGTAGTTTGAACTAACTCATATTTTAATGCGTTATTTTAGCTATAAATATAGTAGTTATAAATATAGTGATAAAAGCCACTCATTTGAGTGGTTTTTTATCAGCACCGTCGAGAAAACTCTGCCGAGATGAATCGATAATTTCTTGACAACATCTGCTTGTACAGTACGCTATACAGTATATTAAAAGGGCACTCAGATACAATTATCGGATCAAGCCAACAGTAGACCAAGAAGTTAAACTCGTAGAGTTTGGCTCATATGCTCGTGGGCTGTGGAATTTGTTGTTATCTGAAAATATACGTCGATATCGCTATGATAAATCTTTTTTGTTTTACCCTGAAATGGCTGGTTTGATTCGAGATTTAAAAAAATCCGATGAATTCTCATGGCTGAAATTCTTTGATTCTGCGGCTTCTCAGCAAGTGGCTCGCGACCTTGAAACGGCACTGAAGAAATTACTATGCCACCCATAATTACTTTCCGCAGTAATTACTATGCCACCCATGATAATGCCGCACAATAATAAGGCACTGAAACACCGCTATCCATTGGTCAGCAACAAGGCATGTACTTCATCTTGTAAGCCTTTGCATATCGATTTTTGTAGATGTTGACTAAATGAGTGAATTTCAGGCAAGCTTTACTTCTCCCCCAAGGTAGCTGTATTTTTCTTGCTGTTTTTGAATGTAGCTATGTTTACGCGCTATTCAAACAAGCTTGGGCATTTGCTTTACCGTGTG
>NZ_JACGVM010000014.1:0-121171 GCF_014077195.1 Colwellia sp. BRX9-1 | reverse complement strand
TTTCATTTTTATTTCTTTTTTTTCCATTTTAATTTCTTTATCTTTCAATTTACCTTTGGACTTCTCTGCCTGCTTCATACATTTTTTCATCATGGCGATAGCGACAGGATCCTTCATATCAATCTTGCTGTGATCCATTTTGCTACAATCAGCTTTTTCAGCTTTTTTTGCATGTAATTTTGGATCATGTGCTGTAGCCGTCATTGATAAAGTAATGGTTGGTATCAATACCAAAGCTAATTTTGTTAAAGTTTTCATGGTTTACTCCTACGTTAATAAAATATTAATGGGTTATTGTATAAATTCATCAAATGCAATATTTTTTGCATCAATGCTTTGGGTTATCAATAAATCAATGGTTGTGCTCATCATGTCTGATGGCCCATACAAATTAAATTCAACACCTTCGATTTGGAAAATTTTGTTAATATTTGATATTAGTTATTCTTGAACATAACCTTTAGTGCTCAGCCAATCTTTAGTAGCCCCAGATAACACAGTTCTAGTGCCACAAAAAAGTAAATGTCCCTTTTAATTAAACTACCATTTTCAGGGGGTAATTAATTGTTCTTCAATTAAAGACTTAATTGGTGCCATACCAGATCCAGCGCCGATTAATATCATCGTTTTATTACTTGATGGTTTTGCATGAAAATATTAAAAGGGACCTAGCGTCTCTATTTTCTGACCTACGGCTAAGTTACATAAATAACTTTAACCTACACCAGGAAATACACTTTTGTTAGGAGCATTTTGTATCTTAATGTTAAACACCAGCTCTTCTGCACCACCGTTATTTTGACCATTAGCCAAGGAATAACTTAGAATACAGGCATTATTCTCATATTCCAAATGTTCAATATGATGCCAGTAGGGTTTTAATGCTTCAGGCAAACGCTACGGAATATATCCCTCCCTTGTCAGCAAAAATAAATATAATGAAATCCACATTCCCTTTACAATCAGCAAAGCTTTTTGAGGTTTTTGTCCACTCGAACAATAGAATTAATAACTATAAAAAACTAATTGAACAAGCCTTGGTTGCGTCGAGACAATCTCAGATTTATTTTTACTTAACTATCCTCTCGGCTCTTAGCTACCTCAATTGTGGCCTGAGTACTCATCAGTCTCGTTACCTGAAAACATAACTATAATGGAGTATTACTGATATATTTTATATAAGGTCTCAAAGCATAACCATCAACATCCTTAGAGCAAAATTCCGTTATAACTAACGAATAATCGCTATATTTCATTCATATAAAAAGAAATACGAGCGATTCCATGTAAAAGTACCAAGATAAAAGGAGAATGTTATTCCCCTAATTTTTAAATTAAAACTTCGCTTCAGAATTTACTTTTAATACTTCGCCTGACATTGTCATCAGGAAATAAATTGTTTTATTTTCTGATTTATTGTTAGCACTAACAATATAACGGTTAGCTTCTGCCGCATGTAGTTTGAAACTTTCTGAAGTCAAACTCTTCCAGCTCGAGTCTAATTTTCCAACCTTGAAACCTAAATCTTTAAAAGTCAGTTTTTGGGTAGCTTTAGCTGCAATTTGTGTTGCTACTTTAGGGCTTATTGTTCCGTGTTCAGTATGCGCGAATGCTGAACTTGTGCTACATATCAATGTAATGAATAAGGCTGCTATTAAAGTTTTCATTTTGGTACTCCAATTATTTTAATTAAATTCAAAGTATGTTTGTTTTTTTATTATTTGAGGTGATTATTTGAGGTGATTATTTGAGGCCATGCTCGGTGTATTCACCTTTTACAATAAGTTGAACAGTGACTGGGGAGTCAGAGGTGTTTTTCCAATACCAACCATGAGAACCAGCAAATGGTGCCGTAAAACTCCCTTTCATTTCACCCAGTGTTGCTATTGCATAACTTTCAAAATAGCCCGTTGTGTCGCCTTCTGGTTCGCCATGTAAATCAAAATACAATGCTGACCTATCTGTTATCCATTCATATTCAAGCTTTTGGTATTGCGCCATGATAAATTTGTATTCAACACCGCGACCAGCAGGAACAATTACTTCAATGGTTTCTGTAGCAACTTTTGATTTTTCGGCGGCTTCTCGTGAAGAGAGTGGAGTAGACGCTTCGGCCTTTACGTTGTGAAAAACGGTTAGTCCAAGTTCATGCCCAATCCCTGTGGGATCAATATTATACTCAGCAGGCAATATAATGGTTAAAAGTGTAATTGCTGCAAAGACTAAGCTAAACAGTGTGTATTTGAGCAATGCTGAATTCGTTAAAGTTATAGTTTGTGGCGTTGTTTTTTGCATCGTTTTATCTCTTAAATTAGGGTAAAGTTTAATAGTAAAAATTTAATAAATTAGTTAATGAAATAACCAGTCAGTTGAAAACCTACCAACATAAACCCTGCACTCATCAACAAACAATTCGTGTTTGTCGCAAAGCGAGTGAAGCTGCTATGTTTACGCCAAAAATTAATCACTAAAAGAATAAAGGCCAAGGCGGTAAACTGTCCTAATTCAACCCCAACATTAAAGGCAATTAAATTAGTAATTAAGCCGTCATCAGGAAGTTGAAACTCTTGTAACTTGGTTGCTAAGCCAAAGCCGTGAAAAAGACCAAAAATCAGTACAGCAAGCTTGGCATTGGGTGATTTACCAAAGAGTCGATTAAAGCCACCTAAATTATCAAAGCCCTTATAAACAACCGATAGCCCAATAATGGCATCGATCACATAAGCATTAACTTGTATGTCACTGATCACGCCAAACAATAAGGTTAAGCTGTGCCCTAGCGTAAACATACTGACATACAATAGAACATCTCGACTTCTATATAAAAAGAACAGCACACCTACTAAGAACAATAAATGATCGTACCCCGTCACCATATGCTTAGCACCGATATACAAAAATGGGATAATTTGTACACCAGTGTTTTGTAGTAAAAATGCTCGTGTGCTTTCATCGACACCATGAGCAAAGGCTTCAATCGGTAACCATATGGCTAGTAAAGCGATAAAACTCGACAAGCTATATCGCTGTATAATATTAAACATTAACGGTTTCCTTTGAATGAGTTGTTTCAGTGGAGATTTCTTCGCGATGTAGTAAACGATATAAAGCTGGAAGAACGAATAGCGTCAATATAGTTGAGGAAATCACCCCTCCGATCACCACAGTCGCTAGTGGGCGTTGAACCTCTGAGCCAATGCCCGTATTAAGTGCCATAGGCACAAAACCTAATGAGGCAACAAGCGCGGTTGTTAGCACAGGTCGAAGTCTTGTCAATGCACCTTCGATAATAGCCGTATCTAAAGCAGCTCCTTCGCGTCTAAGTTCTCGTATAAACGAGACCATAACTAGGCCATTTAAAATAGCGATGCCTGATAAAGCAATAAAACCAACAGCGGCTGATATTGAAAAAGGAACATCTCTCAACAGTAAAGCAAAAATACCACCTGTTAAGGCTAATGGAACACCAGTGAAAATAATCATGGAATCTTTAAATGAGCCTAAAGCCAAGAAAAGAAGACCAATAATCATCACCAACGTAATAGGAACCACGATAGATAGGCGCTCTGATGCTGATTGTAATTTTTGGTAGGTGCCGCCATATTCAATCCAGTAACCCGCAGGTATTTCAACAGACTCATTAATTGAAGCTTGAATATCCTTAACAAATGACCCTAAATCTCTCCCTCGAACGTTAGCGGTAACAAACACTCTACGTTTGCCATTTTCTCTATTGACTTGGTTTGCACCTTCAACCAATACCAATTCAGCTAGCTCCTGTAATGGAACATAACTGTTATCGAACATCTGTATTGGTAGGTAAGCCAAGGCATCAACATCAGTTCTTAGCGCTTCTGGAAGACGTACTACTATGTCTGCACGTTGATCACCTTGATAGAACTTACCCGCAATCGTACCGCCTAACGCTGTGGAAAGTTGATCTTGTAGTTGCTTCACGCTTATTCCATATTTTGCTAGCTGGGCAAGTTTTGGATTAATCGTCATTAGTGGTAAACCAGTCGTTCTCTCTACTTGAATATCAGCAATCCCCTCAACATTAATAATAGCTGCGTTTATGCTCTTTCCTAACGCTGCTAAAGTCTCAAAATCATCTCCAAACACTTTGATAGCCAGCTCTGCACGAACTCCTGATAACAACTCATTAAACCGCATTTGTATTGGTTGTAAGAACTCATATCGATTACCCGGTATAGGCTCTACTACGGCTGCTAATTCCTCAACAAATTGTGCTTTAGGTTTATTAGGATTTGGCCATTCACTGCGTGGTTTTAAAATAATAAAATTATCGGCAACACTGGGTGGTACAGCATCTGTTGCAACATCGGCTGTGCCTATTTTTGCAAAGACACGTTCAACTTCTGGCATTTGATTGATTTTTTCTTCTAAGACTTTTTGTAACGCGACAGCTTGCGACAATGATGTACCGGGAATACGCAAGGCATGCATGGCGATATCACCTTCATCAAGGTTTGGCACAAATTCGCTACCAAGTTTATTGGCAGAAAATCCTGCTAAGCCAACAAGTCCAACTGCGAAAACCACAACAAACCAGCGAACTTTAAGCGCAAATGTTAAAGAGGGACGATAAAGCGCTAAAGATGATTTTATAATGATATTTTCTTTTTCTTTTACAGGGCCTTTGAACAAAATAGCAATAGCTGCCGGAACAAAAGTTACAGATAAAAACATTGCACAACATAATGCTATAACAACGGTTATTGCCATAGGGTGAAACATTTTACCTTCGACACCCGTAAGCGCAAAAATAGGTAAATAAACAGCAGTTATAATAAATACGCCAAATAATGCCGGACGGATGACTTCTTTAGTTGCTTCATAGACCAGTGCTAATCGTTCATTAACTGCCATGGTACGACCATTCGCAGAAGCTGAGCTGAGCTTTCTTAGACAATTCTCAACGATGATAATAGCACCATCAACAAGTAGTCCAAAATCTAACGCCCCTAAACTCATTAGATTGGCACTTACGCCTACTTGTACCATGCCCGTTACGGTCATTAACATCGCAAATGGGATAACCGCGGCAGTAAGTAATGCCGCTCTCATATTGCCTAACAATAAAAACAACACGACAATAACTAATAACGCCCCTTCAAAGAGGTTCATTTTTACTGTATCGAGTGTCTTTTCAACTAAGGTAGTACGGTCATACACAGCGGTAACGGTAATACCTGAGGGTAAACTCGCTTTAACTTCGTCTAACTTTATACCAACCGCTTTAGCAACATTTCGACTGTTCTCACCAATGAGCATGAAAACGGTACTCATCACAACTTCTCTACCATTTTGGGTTGCTGCACCTGTTCTTAATTCTTTTCCTTCTTGTACTTTAGCGACATCAGAAATTCGAATTACACTTCCTTCAGTTGTCCTAACAGGAATATTAGCGATAGCCTCTAAACTTTCTACCTGTCCGGGAATACGTAATAACCATTGAGCGCCATTTTTTTCTATAAACCCAGCGCCCTTATTATCATTATTATTTTCGATCGCTTGAATAATATCTTGCTGATTAAGGCCAAATTCCAGTAGCTTTTTAGGCTCAAAGGCAACAAGTATTTCACGTTTAAAACCACCAATAGGGTTAACTTCAACCACACCATCCACTTGCATTAACTGAGGGCGAATAATCCAATCATGAACCGTTCTTAAATCTGTAGCTGTTATTAACTTCCCTTCATCATTACGTGCATTAGGCTCAGAATCCACGGTAAACATGAATATTTCACCTAACCCAGTTGCTATAGGTCCAAGTTCAGGCTCTAAACCAAAAGGTAAATCTGATTTTGCTGAGACTAAGCGTTCATTCACTAATTGCCTGGCAAAGTAAATATCAGTATTATCACTAAAAATGGCGGTTACCTGCGATAAGCCATAACGTGAAACAGAGCGTGTACTCACTAAATTTGGTATGCCTGCCAATGCGGTTTCTAATGGGTAAGTAACCCGTTGTTCCACTTCAAGCGGTGTATATCCAGGGGCTTCGGTGTTGATCATTACCTGAATGTTGGTAATATCAGGGACGGCATCGATCGGCAACTTGGTAAAATTCCAAAGACCAAGTCCTGCGAAGGCGAGTACCGCCAACATAATAATTGAGTTTCTACGAATAGAAAATCTGAGTAAATATTCGAGCATTATTTTTCCTTTAAAAGTAAGTCTTTTAGGCGTAAACTTTTTTACTGATTGTTGTAATTAAAAGGGAAACCTTTAGTGGTCATGTGATGCGCCAGATTTTTCAACATCGGCTTTGAGAATATAACTATTCTCAGTGACATATTCAGTGCCTAGGGATATACCGCCTAACACTTCAATTTCATCCCCCACTATGCGGCCTAATTCAAGCATTCTTACTTCATATTCATTACCAACCTTGGCATAAACCACGGTAAAATCACGAAAGCTCTGCAATGCGTTACGCTTTACCGCCATCGCTACGTCAAATGAGCCAATTTCAATTCTTGCACTTACAAAAGAGCCTTCAGATAATAAGGAATCACTATTGTTTACTAAGACACGAAATAGCTTCGCCTGATCATTCCTAACTTTTAATACTCGGCTATCAATTTTACTTGTGTACTGTTCTTCAACACCATTAATGTTAAGCGTTGTTTTTGCGCCAATATTAATTTTGGCTAAATCCAAAGGAAAAACAGCTAGCTCCGCAACTAAGGTTTCATCATTAGTCACCGTAAGTAATATTCGGCCTTTAGATTGCTCACCAGAAGTAACGTTAACCGCACTCACAATGCCTTTTTGAGTTGATGTCACCTGATAAGATTGCAAACTTTCATTACTTTCCAGAGTGAGTAACAATTGACCTTTCTTAATTGCATCACCTAGCTTGACGTGAACTTTTTTAACCAGTCCATCGAATCGAGCGTAAACATTACTGCTAGCATCGGCTGGTAACGTTAAGTTTCCAAACACCTCAATGCTTTCATGGAATGTTGATGGCCCGACAACTTCAGTACTAATTTCCATTGCCTCTGCAATTTTTTCATCAATACTTGTTCGACCTTCAAAATTGTCATATTGCCAACTGTAAGTTTTTCCCTGGTATTTAGCCGTTAGAGAGACAATAAATGAGTGAGGTTCGTAGATAACCATATCACCACGAAGATACTGGCCTTCTTGAAAAAAATTAATGTCATCGACACCATCACCTAATCGGGTCAATTTTACATTTAGCTCTACTTTCGCAGGGTCGATAGCTTTTCCATTCTCAGTTGCCCACACACGAAACTCAGGGGGTACTCCCGTTTCAAAAATGGATAGTTCAATGGCAAAATTATCTTTTTTCAATAGTCGTCCACGATTCGGCCCTTTCTCTGGCTCGGCTTCTTCTACCTTTTGCTCTGAAACGGCAAGGCTAGAGAAACTTGTACTTAAGCTAACAAAGCACAGTGTGCTGATTAGAGTTAATATTTTAAATGTTGATTTCATGATTATTTCTCGTTATTTTTTTCAATAGATTGAGCGTTAAAAGGTGTATTAGCGTTTTTATTAATGGCAACTAGAGACGTACCCGTTAATCGTTCTATTTCAATATTGTTTAAATGTGCATTTTGATAAGCAGCAATCAAGTCTGACTGAGCATCTAATAATTCTTTTTGAGTATTTGTCCACTCGGTATAGCTATATCGGCCAATTTTGTAAGCTTTTTCAGCTTCAACAAAAGCTTGTTCAAGCACAGGTATAAGGTTTTCAGTCATAGCATGAATGACATGTTGGCTGTGTTTCATTTGTTCAATAAGCACATACAACTGGGTATTCAATTGATGAACGAGTGCTTGTGACGCTGTTTCTAATTCAGTTTTAGAGGCGTGTAACGCATTTATTTTCCCTTGATTTTGATTGCTATCACCAAAAGGAATTGAAATTCCAGCGACTAAACCAAAATCATCGGTTGTTTCGTAACGTCTTAATCCCGTTGTAAATTTCCATAGTGGTTTAGTTTCAATACGAGCAAGTTCAATCTCAGACTGGACAATTCGCTGTTTTGTAGCGAAAAGACTGACCGAAGGTAGTTGTTTTAGATGAGTAAATAATGAATCAACATCGGTGCTATTGGTTAAAGGTAAATGGGGTAACGATAATAATGACCCAATGATGTTAGTTTCTTTATGTTGCTCGCTTTGCCCCTGTCCTTGCCACTGCGCCAATAACTGATATTTACTGGCATCTACTTCATGAGTTAAGTCTTCAACAACTAATTCTCGTTTAGCGACTTCAGCTTGTGATTTTAGTTTATCAACTAAAGAAGACTTTCCTGCATTTACACGTTTAGTAACGGCTTCAAATGATTTAACCGCTTGCTTTAAGCTCATTTTTGACAGTTTTAATCGCTCTTCATTGACCAATACTTGGATAAAATATTTTGCTGTTTGTGCGGCTAAATCTAGCGCTTTAATTTCTCGCGCGAATGCAACGGTTGATCCCTGAATTTTAGCATTTGCCACTCTGTTTTTTACTAGAGCGTTATCTAAAATCCATGAGATAGATAGTGTGGATTGCGCACTTTTAAAGCCACTATGATCACCCGTACCCATTGCATCCTCAATGGTAAGTCCAATTTCTGGTCTAACCTGAATACCAGCTTGTTGAGCATACCCCTTATAAATATCAGCTTGATTAGCAAATACTTTTAGCTCTGGGTGCATATGCATTGTTTGAGATATTGCCGTAGATAAGTCAAACGATTTCAAGGGGTTGTCTTCTGAGTATGCATAACCTGAGTATGTATAAGCTGAAAGTGTTGAAGTGATCATCAGTACCACAGCGCTAAATTTTACATAACGCCTTGACAAAAACCGATTGGCGGTCGGTTTTTTATTTGTGAATGATTGAGTAAATAGTTTCATTTTTAATACCTTAGAGTGAGCCTTGGAGTAAGCCTTAAATTATTATTTTAATGATCGAATAGCGTTTCAATAGCGTGATGGAGGCTATCTACTGATGTCATTGATATGACGGCTAATAGTATTATTGTGAGTAAAACCACTTTCATTGGAAAAGGTTTGAGTTGAGTATCATTGAGCAATTCTAATACTCTTTGCTCAATGGATTGACGACAAAAGTGAACGAGTAATTCGCTTTTGAACTGTTCATGTATGGAATATTTAGCCGCTAACTTAGTAAATCTCACTAACGTACTAGCAACATTGTGCGCCTGTTGTTGAGTTTTTACGAAGAAAGAATCAGCCGCTTGCTCCATGGTAATTGCCATCATCGATTTCAATATTTTCTTAACATTAGGTGAAAAGTAAGAAGACAATAATGAAAACACCCACTTTTGTAGCGGGTCAGCATAGTATAAATGAGCAAGTTCATGTTGAATGATGATTTCAATGTCATCTGAATCTAGTTGCTCCATCAAGCCTGTAGATATAAAGCACGATGGTTTAATTAACCCACCTGTGAATGCTGTCGGGATCGATGAATTGATTATAAAGACGTTCTCACTCTTCTTTGTCGCTAAAGTGCGCAACAAAATTATCTGATAGTGATTTTTGTAGGCTACAACTAGACTTCGAACAGCAATAGTGAGACTGAAGCCGATGAAGAGAATTAAACTAATACTATGCCAGCTTAAAAAATAATAAATATTAGGATGATGCCAGTGAGCTAATTCAGTTAACCATACAAACATTGCCCCTGATTGAAAAAGAGGGCTAAATAACAGCGTTACAAATAATGCAATAATCCAAGGTGAAAGCACACATAACCAGAGTAACGATTTACGGGTAGGCACAGTGTAACTTTGAATTTTATTTTTTACCGACCAAAAAGCAAGCGAAATAAAGCCATTGGCAACGATAAAAGCTAATACGGCAATCGTGAGTAAATTAAATGCTAACGCCCAATGACCATAAATCATTTTTCGGCCTTTGTTTTTAATTTTTTGCGCTGTTGCTCAATCATAGCTTCAAGTTTATCCAACTGATCCTCATCTAGATCAGATGAAATTGAAGAAAAAGCCGCAACAACGCTATTTTCATCTTTAACAACAAAATCATGAGTAACACTTTTAATGAGTTGGCCTATCAATTCTTGACGAGCAACTTTAGGGAAGTATAGATATGCGTGGCCGTTCTTTACCCGACTTAATAGATCTTTTTTAAATAAGCGATCTAACGTGCTTTGAATGGTATTAAGAGAGCCGCCTCGATTTTTCTCGAAATAGCTATGTACCTGCTTAGCGTCAGCAGGCTGTGCCTTCCAAAGGTATTCCAATACTTGTTTTTCTAGTTCACCGAGTTGCATAGACTTTTCACTACCCTATTTAAGTATTGTGATATTGTCACATTAAAAACCGAGTGGCAATCGGTTTTTAGATTTATTCCACTAAATCTTCTACTTTAGATAATGATTACTCATTACAGCATAGGCACGCACGTCAATCGCAAAGACTTCGATAAGAAAGTGTAACTTCTCTTCTACCCACTCTCTGCGGTGATCAAAGCTTTGACCTGACAAGGCATCTTCGCCACATAAAAAAGCAACTCGAACACAACGCACAACACAATGATAATAAGGGGTATCTACTAAACTGATTTGTTGTTTCCTTGGCGTAGCCATAAATCACCTGTGATTATGTCGCTTGGTTATTTCAGTGTAGTGCATCGGTAGGGATGAGCAATTCTATTAAAATTACTAGGTTGGGTGTCCTATTAATATATTAAAGTCGCATAAGTCTATTTGTTTTTCTATGTTGGCCAAACGAAGGGAGCGGGCTTGTTGGAAGTCGTTTTTGCTACTGCTGTATTTTGGGCGAGTATCCCCCTTATTAATTTCCCCGTTTCTTTATGCTTACTACAAAATGTTTTCAAGTATAAAATTTCAACTCTACTGCGTGCCCAAGGGGTTGTACGCAGAAATTTCAAACTTGATTTGAGGCGCGGTTTATTGGTGAAACAACGAATATTAAGTAACTCACCCATCTTATCCCAACCAATTTTCTTCTCTAGATCGGTTAGGATTTGTTCAAGTTTCACGCCGTGGAGTGGATCATTACTTTTATTCATAGTCTACTTAAATTTAAAAATAGCATTGTAACAAGTTTACTAAATATTGACAGAATTATGCGCTTAACTCAGGTAAAAGTGCAGATAGAACTTTATAGAAAAATTAATATTGTCAATGAGCAGACATAGATATTATTCACGACCTAAGTCAACACCCCTTCAAATTAACGCGTTTAGTAATTCAGTTATTTAGCGCAATAAAAAAGGCTTACATTGCTGTAAGCCTTTTCTATAGTATTGGTGCAGATGGAGAGACTCGAACTCTCACGACCTAAGTCACCACCCCTTCAAATTAACGCTTCTAGTAATTCAGTTATTTAGCGCAATAAAAAAGGCTTACATTGCTGTAAGCCTTTTCTATAGTATTGGTTCAGATGGAGAGACTTGAACTCTCACGACCTAAGTCAACACCCCCTTCAAATTAACGCGTCTAGTAATTCAGTTATTTAGCGCAATAAAAAAGGCTTACATTGCTGTAAGCCTTTTTCATAGTGTTGGTGCAGATGGAGAGACTCGAACTCTCACGACCTAAGTCACCACCCCCTCAAGGTGGCGCGTCTACCAATTCCGCCACATCTGCATTTTTAAAACTTTACTTTGGAATGTCGTTATCACTCGCTTTTTTAGTCGCTGCAGGAATATCGCTATTCTCTGATGACTGACCTGGCTCTACACTTTCGCTAGGGATTGATGAATCGCCTGGTATAGTTTGCTCTACAGGAGTGTTTAAGTTGTTCCACTCATCGGTAGATTTAATTCTATTTGCCGTCAAGTTACCTAACACTAAGCTGATAACAAAGAACGCGATAGCTAACCATGTAGTCGCTTTAGTTAAAAAGTTACCTGAGCCACTTGAACCAAATATTGTTGCTGAAGAGCCGGCACCAAAAGATGCGCCCATATCTGCGCCTTTACCTTGTTGGATTAGAACTAAACCAATTAAACAAATTGAAACAATTAAATAAGCAATAATTAACGATTGATACAACATTTTAAGATCCTTTGGCTGACGAGCAAATTATTTTGAATTCGTCGACTTTTAAACTAGCACCACCAATAAGACCACCGTCAATATCAGTTTGTGCAAATAATTCTTCACAGTTAGCAGCATTTACGCTACCACCGTATAATAATGGCACTTTATTCGCGATAGTATCATCAGCATTAGCTAAAAATTGACGAATAAATAAGTGTGTTGCTTGTGCCATTTCTGGAGATGCTGTTTTGCCAGTACCAATAGCCCAAACAGGCTCGTAAGCAATAACAACATCTGTAAATTTTTCTATACCTATTTCGTCAATTACTGGCTGTAATTGTGAAGCGAGTACTGTCTCTGTTTGTTCAGCAGTTCGTTCATCTTCACTTTCACCAATACACAATATAGGTGTTAAACCAGCATTCAATGTTGCTTTAACTTTATGAGCAACTTGTGTACTTGTTTCTTTGTAAATGCATCTTCGTTCAGAGTGCCCTACAATAACATAATTTACAGAAACTTCCTTGAGCATATCAGTGGATATTTCACCGGTATATGCTCCACTTTGATGCTCGCTTACATTTTGCGCACCTAAATGGATGTTTGCTTGTAAATTTTCACTTTTAGCACTTATTGTAAATGCTGATAGAAAAGGAGCAGGAGGACAAACAACAACGTCGACATTTTTAGCTAGCTTGACACTATTTAATCCTGAAATCATTTCTTTTATCAGCGAGAAACTTCCATTCATTTTCCAGTTTGCGGCTACTATTGCTTGTCTTTTCATTTATCTTTCCTAATTAAAGCGGCGAGATATTAACTAACCTACGAACAAGATACAAGTGTTTAACTTAATATCTTGTTCATTTGCTTATTATTCAACCGTCTGACGTCTATTTTGTTAACAAGCGGCTTTAACAGCATCAGCAATTACATTTGCTAGCTCAGTAACTTCTATTAATTCTGGTCCTTCAACCATAACGCGTATTAAAGGCTCAGTACCTGATTTACGTAATAACACGCGACCACGCCCTGAGAGTTGCTCATTGACCGTATGTACAGCAGCGACGACATTCTGCGCCGTTAACGGGTCATTGTCACCGGTAAACCTAACATTAACTAACACTTGTGGTAATTTAGTCATTCCTTGGCGGAGTTCATGTAAGGTTTTATCACCACTGCAAACAGCGGTTAATACATTTAACGCGGCGATAATACCATCACCCGTAGAAGTATTTTTTAAATTGATCACATGGCCAGAGTTTTCAGCGCCCAACTGCCAACCTTTTTTGTTGAGCATTTCGGTAACATATCGATCGCCTACTTTGCTGCGAGCAAAAGGTATACCCATATCTGCAAGCGCAATTTCAAGACCCATATTACTCATCAGTGTACCAACAACACCACCACTAATAACGCCGCTTTGTAAATCGTTTGAAGCGATAACGTAGACACATTCATCACCATCAAGCACATAGCCGGTATGATCAACCATCATCAAGCGATCGCCATCACCATCGAGTGCAATACCTAAATCAGCCTGATGTTCAACAACAGCCTTACTGATAGCGTCCATTGATGTTGCACCACATTGGTCGTTAATATTGGTACCATTAGGCGATGTACCAATTTCAATCACTTGTGCACCTAATTCACGAAACACGTTAGGTGCAATGTGGTAAGTTGCACCGTGTGCGCAATCAACAACAATTTTAAAATCTTTTAAGGAATATTGGCTAGGGAAATTACTTTTACAAAACTCAATATAGCGCCCAGCAGCGTCTTCAATTCTTGTTGCTTTACCTAATTTAGCCGATTCAACACAGCCCATTTCTTTATCTAATTGAGCTTCAATAGCCAGTTCTACATCATCGGGTAACTTCTCACCATTTTGTGAGAAAAACTTAATGCCGTTGTCATAAAATGGGTTATGTGATGCACTAATAACGATACCCGCTTCAGCGCGAAAAGTTTTAGTAAGGTAAGCAATTCCTGGCGTCGGCATTGGTCCCAATAAGCCAATATCGATACCTGCAGCAGAAAAACCAGCTTCCAGGGCTGACTCAAGCATGTAGCCTGAAATTCGGGTATCTTTACCGATAAGTACTTTTTTTGTGCCTTGGGCAGCTAGTACGCGGCCAGCGGCATAACCTAATTTCATCACAAACTCAGCGGTGATTGGGTATTGTCCTACTAGGCCTCTTATGCCATCGGTTCCAAAATATCTTCTTTCTGACATTTTATTTGTCCTTTATATTTACTTTTTTAGTATATTTAATGATGAGTTATTTATTTATGGTGGTAGCTTGTAAAACTTTTAAAGCATCGACTGTTTCTTTTACATCGTGAACACGAATAATTTTTGCCCCTTGCTGAGCGGCTATAATGGCTGTTGCTAAGCTACCCGCTAAGCGTTCATTAACCTCTCGATTAAGAAGATTACCGATCATCGATTTTCTCGACAGTCCTGCCAATATAGGCAAATCTAGGCATTGAAATTTAGCCATATTCGACAATAAACTATAATTTTGTTCTAACGATTTACCAAAGCCAAAGCCAGGGTCTAAAATAAGACGCGAAGTATTAATACCCGCTTGTGCACAGGCTAAAATTCTTTCGTGAAAGAAAGTGGTAATGTCGTCTATTAAATTAACGTAGTGAGGATTATGCTGCATGGTTCGAGGTAAACCTTGCATATGCATTAAACAAATACCAACACGTTGATCTTGTGCTAATACCGGTAAGCAACCTTCATTTTGCAGGGCTCGAACATCATTGATGATACCTGCCCCATGAGTGATGCCCTCAGACATTACCGCGGCTTTACTGGTATCAATAGAGACAATGATATTAAAACGCGCATTAATGGCTTTTAATACGGGAATAACACGCGCTAACTCATCTTTAACAGAAACGTCTTTAGCGCCTGGACGCGTTGATTCGCCCCCGATATCAATAATGGTGGCGCCATCGGCTATCATCTGTTCAGCTTGTCTTAACGCAGAGTCAATACGAGAGAATTGTCCGCCGTCAGAAAATGAGTCTGGGGTTACATTTAAAATCCCCATCACCTGCGGGGTTTCAATATTAAGAAAATGTGTACCGCAAGGTAGATTTTTCAACAAAACTTATGCTCTTTGTGATTATTCTGTATAGAAATTTATTTTATAAAAAACAACTTACTGTCAGTAAAGTAAATTAACTTTTATAAAATAAAGCCTCGTTAATCGAGGCTATATTTAAAGGCTATTAATCAGCAGAGGCGTCACTAGGTTTATCTAGATCTGGCGCTACTTCTTTTTTCTCAGCTTTATCTTCTTTAGTATCAGAAGAGGCATTGTCATCAGCTTTAGGTGGCTTCTTTGAATCAGAGTGATTATCCCACTCAGCCATTGGCGGACGAACTTCTCTGCGTTCCATTAAGTCATCGATTTGTCTAGCATCGATAGTTTCGTAATGCATTAACGCATCTTTCATTGTCTCTAAAATATCACGGTTCTCGTTCAATATCTTTTCTGCACGTTGATAATTACGGTCAACAAATGCTTTGATTTCAATATCAATCGCTTGTGCAGTTTCGTCAGACATGTTCAACGATTTAGATGATGAACGACCTAAAAACACTTCACCTTCTTCTTCAGCAAATAACATTGGACCCAATTTTTGTGAGAAGCCCCACTGAGTAACCATTTTACGAGCAAGTTGAGTCGCACGTTCAATATCGTTAGATGCACCGGTAGAAACTTTCTCAAAACCGTAAATCATTTCTTCAGCGATACGACCACCGTAAAGTGACGAAATATTACTTTCTAAATGCTGTTTACTATGACTAAACCTGTCTTGTTCTGGTAAATACATAGTGACACCTAAAGCGCGGCCACGAGGAATAATACTTACCTTGTAAACGGGGTCATGATCTGGCACTAAACGACCAACAATCGCGTGCCCTGCTTCATGATAAGCTGTCATGGCTTTTTCTTCTTCGCTCATAACCATCGAACGACGTTCAGCACCCATTAATATTTTGTCTTTCGCTTTTTCAAATTCATCCATCGATACAGTGCGGCGAGCCGAACGTGCAGCGAATAATGCGGCTTCATTAACTAAGTTAGCTAAATCTGCACCTGACATGCCCGGTGTACCACGTGCAATAACTGATGCTTTAACATCGTCACCCAAAGGTACTTTGCGCATATGCACTTTAAGAATTTGTTCGCGACCACGAATATCTGGTAGACCAACCGTAACTTGACGGTCAAAACGACCAGGACGAAGTAGTGCTGGATCTAAAACGTCTGGACGGTTAGTTGCGGCAATAACGATAACGCCTTCATTACCTTCAAAACCATCCATTTCAACCAACATTTGGTTAAGTGTTTGTTCACGTTCGTCGTGTCCACCCCCCATACCTGCGCCACGTTGGCGACCTACCGCATCGATTTCATCGATGAAGATGATACAAGGGGCTGATTTTTTAGCTTGCTCAAACATGTCACGCACACGAGATGCACCAACACCAACAAACATTTCAACAAAGTCAGAACCTGATATAGTGAAAAATGGTACTTTAGCTTCACCAGCAATAGCTTTTGCCAGCAAGGTTTTACCTGTACCCGGTTGTCCTACAAGTAAGACACCTGAAGGAATACGGCCACCAAGTTTTTGGAATTTAGTTGGCTCTTTTAAGTAATCAACAAGCTCAGAAACTTCTTCTTTCGCTTCGTCGCAACCAGCAACATCAGCAAAAGTTGTTTTTATCTGATCTTCACTTAAAAGTTTCGCTTTAGACTTACCAAAAGACATCGCTCCTTTTCCACCACCGCCTTGCATCTGACGCATGAAGAATATCCATACACCTATCAACAAAATCATTGGGAACCAAGAGATAAAAATAGTGGTTAGAAAGCTAGTTTCTTCCGGCAATTCACCAGAAGCATTAACGCCTTGTTTAACTAAATCGTTAATTAAATCACGATCGAAACCACCAGGAATAACAGTAACAAAGGCTTCACCACTACGTTTTGTGCCTTTGATAACACCATTACGATCAACATTTGCGTCACGGATCTGTCCTTGACGGACATCTTTAATGAAACGCGTGTAATCAACTTGTTGTTCAGTAGTGGTGCTCGGAGTGAACCCTTGGAATACCGACATTAAAACAACCGCTATTACCAACCATAAAATAAGATTTTTTGCCATATCGCTCAACTTAATGACCTCTTGTACTTTGAATGAACTTTTACTTAACCGTCAACTAGCACAGATAAACGGCTAGTTCTGAAATCAACCTAAACTTTTAAGTTGATGAGTCGTAATTTACTATAATTTAACGCTCGGAGCTATTTAAATCCGGTAGCAACCAAATATACTTCGCGTGAACGTGCACGTGACGAATCTGGTTTACGGGTTTTTACTGTTTTAAATGCTCCTCTTAAGTCTTGCATAAATTGCTCAAATCCTGCTCCTTGAAAGACTTTAACAACAAATGCGCCATTTTTCTTTAATACCTGATTACACATGTCTAATGCTAATTCAACAAGATACATACTTCTTGCGGCATCGGCACCGTCATTACCGGTAAAATTAGCGGCCATGTCAGACATAACAACATCGATATCTTTGCCGCCAATACGGTTTAGTAATGCATTAAGTACCGGTTCTTCTCTGAAGTCGCCTTGTAAAAAGTCAACACCAGCAATAGGGTCCATTGCCAGGATATCACAAGCAATAATTTGCCCGCCACTTCCAACGGCTTTGACCGCATATTCTGACCAACCTCCTGGTGCAGCACCTAGGTCGACCACTTTCATGCCTTTTTTAATCAGCTTATCTTTAACGTTTATTTCTTCAATTTTAAAGTATGCTCTAGAACGCACACCGAGTTTCTGAGCTTTTTTTACATACTCATCATCAAAGTGTTCTTGCATCCAACGGGTACTACTATTACTTAATTTCTTTTTACTCATTAATTTAACTTAATTAATTTGTTAATAATGCAAAACGATTTAACGTTTTATTAGTATTACAGAGTAGATGGAGGTAAAATAGTATTAATTCAAGCTAACTTGTAACGAAAATTGTTAATGAGCCTAAATAAAAAACAAATACAGTATTTAAAAGGTCTTGCGCACCCATTGAAACCAGTGGTTTTATTGGGTAACAACGGCTTAACAGAGGCAGTAGTTGCCGAAATTGATTATTCATTAAATCATCATGAATTAATTAAAATTAAAATCCCAACCGATGATCGTGACAGTAAAGCATTAATTGTTGAAGCTATTTGCCGTGAAACAGCGTCAATTAAAGTTCAAGTAATTGGTAAAACATTAATTATTTATCGTCAGTCACCAGAAAAGAAAATAAGAATTCCAAAAATTTAATTTTTACATTCTTATCTAAAAGAGCTTCGGCTCTTTTTTTATGTCTAAAATTTATGACTACACGCAGACTGACATTTAAAGATTACATTATTGACAACTATATTAGGATATCCTAATGTAGCTGTAATAGAAAAACGATATTGACTCTTTTTAATCATTAAATATTAAGGCATTTATAAATGTTGAAAACTATCCCGACACTGATAGCTGAAATTAGAAAAAACATTCAAACTACATCGGCTCATGATGCTTACCTAAGTGCGAAAAAAGAGAAAAGCCTCTTTATTGACGTGCGTGAAGCGCAAGAAGTTGCCACTAGCCCAGTGATAAATTCAGTTAATATTCCACGTGGTGTTTTAGAGATGAATATTGGTAGCTGCACGACTGATGAAGACCAGCGTATATATCTTCATTGTGCAACCGGCGGCCGGGCGAGTCTTGCTGCTGAACAATTAAACCGTTTAGGCTATAAAAATGTTTGGGCTATTATATGTCAGCATAATGATGTTTGTTCTGCACAAGAAAAAAGTTAGCATCGCGACAATAACCCTACATTTTACTTAAGAGTAAAATTGAAAAGGCTAAACAATTGATTTGTTTAGCCTTTTTATCTCTTCAAGGAATACTAGATCGTTAGTTTTGATTTATTTAACGCTAATATTTGCCCGCCAATACCTTTAACATTCAACAAGTCTTCGACCGAGATAAACTTACCGTTTTCATTTCGGTATTTGACAATGGCTGCCGCTTTTTTCATGCCTATGCCTTTTAATAAGGATAAGGTCTTAATATCAGCATGGTTTATATCAATACGCTCGTCAATTTGATTAACATTGGCATTGGGCTCATTACCACCGACACTTTCAGCAAAGCTTAATGACGAAAAAGTAAAGGTCAGGCAAATAAGTAAGATTTTTGAAAAATTAATCATGATTATATCCTTTTATTGTAAATTCCATTACGCCTCACAAACAATAAACTGTTAATTTATTATTAATAAGACGTTAATAGGTTTAGGATAAAATTTTACTTTTGTCAATTTATAGCCATTAATAAAATTATGCTAATTGACCTTAATTAAGCGATAAATTAATCGACTGCAAAACTTGCTGTGGGTTTTCAGCTTGAGTAATAGGTCTGCCAATAACTAAATAATCAACACCAACGGCCATTGCCTGCTCTGGCGTCATAATACGTTTTTGATCATCACTGGCGGCACCTGCAGGTCTAATACCTGGCGTGATAAGCTTAAAGTCTTTACCTAAAGCGCTTTTCAGGCTTTGAGCTTCCTGTGCTGAACAAACAACACCATCAAGGCCAGCTTCTTTTGTCAACTTTGCTAGCAGCATCACTTGCTCGGCTGGCGTTCGCGTAATACCTAAGCCCAGTAAATCTTCTTCACTCATACTGGTTAAAACAGTGACGGCAATAAGTAATGGGGCGTTATCACCGTATTTTTCTAATGCCTGTTTAGCTTTAACCATCATTTCATGTCCACCACTGGCATGAACATTAACCATCCACACCCCCATCTCTGCAGCAGCGGTTACCGCTTTTGCTACGGTGTTAGGAATATCGTGGAACTTTAAATCTAAAAAGACATCGAAGCCGCGACCCGTCAATTCTTTAACAAACGCAGGTCCAAAATGAGTAAACATTTCTTTACCCACTTTTAAACGACAATCCTTTGGTTGAATCTTATCAACGAATGCAAGCGCATCCGCTTTTTTATCGAAATCTAGGGCAACAACTACTTTTGCATCATTCATACTCAATCCTCAATTCTTAATTCTTAATTCTTAATTCTTAATTCTTAATTCTTTAATAATTTTTGAGTTCAAAGTCCTAAGGTTCAAGAGCAAAGAAAAAGCACGGAGCTGACGAAAGTCAATGAGTACTTTTGAAGACGCTATTGAGTCTTAGGGCGAAGAAATCGGTAATTATTCTCCTTCAAGGCCCCGCACTGGTTTCAATTGTTCCCAGTCATGGCATGAAGGACACGCCCAATAATGTTTACTGCTATTAAAACCACAGGTTCGACAACTATAACGCGGTTTTAGATTCAAATAAGCGCCAATCAATTCTTTGATCATCTCTAAATTTTCGGTGTTGTCATGCTCGGTAGAGTTAACCATTTGCATCTTAATAAAATGCTTAAAGCCTTTAATGGTTGGACGCTTTTTCAAAGCAAGTAAAATAAATTCTTTCGCTTTTTCGTTGCCATATTTAGCTTCAAGGTGACTTAAGTATTTTATCAGTGCGCTCGAACCACCGGTTTCATCATAAACTTTTCTAATAAATTTAAAATATTCATCGTCGGCATCTAACTGATGATAACAATTTTGCATTTCATCAATAACATCAGGAAAGAATTCTTTATCCTGAAGATAGATGTCTTGATAGCATCCGCAGGCTTCATTGAACTGTTGATGCTTTTCATAAATTTGAGCTAATAACCAATTAGCACGACAAGAATTAGCATCATAAATCAACGCCAACTCTAATAACTCTATGACTTCAATAAAGTTATCTTCTGCTAAGGCTGTTGTCGCTAATTCACAATAAAAATTAGCTAAGTTATGAAGAAGTTTTTTATCTTTAGTTTTAACAATGGCTTTTTTATGACTGATGCCTTTTGACCAATCTTTAGTAGACTGGTAAATACGCATTAAATAATCAAGGGATTTTAAGCCATAGTGTTTTGATTTAAGTAGCTTTTCAAACATGGTTTCAGCGCGGTCGTATAAGCCGGCACTAAAAAAATCTTTACCTAGCTCAAAAGCAGCTTGTTGCTTATCTTTAGCGGGTAGATGTTTCTGTCTAACTAAGTGCTCATGCACTTTTAATGCGCGGTCGAGCTCACCACGGCGACGAAATAAATTAGCCATGGCAAAATGTGCTTCAACAGTATCATCTTCAACTTTAAGGGCTTCTAGTAAGTAGTCGATCGCTTTATCTTGTTGATTTGATAGGAGGTAATTTAAGCCTGTTGAATATTTTATCGACAAGGCTTGTTTAGCTGAGTGATCATTTTGTTTAACACTATTACGACCCATGAACCAGCCATAGCCCATTGCAACAGGGAGTAATAAGAACAATAGTTCTAACATATAATTTACACTGATTCTTTAGAGGATGATTTTTTAGGTTTTATCATTCGAACAAACTTCCACAATAATGCAAAGAGTAAGCCCAGTACAAAGCCCAAAGTGGTAAATAAACTGACAGCCGCAGCAACTGATAATTCAGTTCGGGCGATGAGATAATTCAATGTTAAGGTCTGCTCATTTTGACTACCAAAAATAAAAGCGATGACTAGTAAGCTGAACAGGAAAAACGCTGTAATATAAATACGCAAAATAAGTTACCTATGATGAAAATTAAGTTAAAAAAAACGGCATACCATTATAGCATGCCGTTTTATTGATAATTTATCAATTACGCTATTGAAAGATTTACTCTTTCACGTAACTCTTTTCCAGGTTTAAAATGAGGAACGTATTTACCTGCCAACTCAACGGATTCGCCAGTCTTAGGGTTACGTCCAACACGAGGAGCACGAAAATGTAATGAAAAACTACCAAAACCACGAATTTCAATACGCTCACCTTTTGACAAGGTTTGTGCCATCATTTCTAAGATTTCTTTAATAGACTGTTCAACATCTCTCGCTGATAAATGACTTAATTTATCGGCTAATCTTTCAATAAGTTCAGATTTGGTCATTTGACCTCCTGTGTTCACTAGTTTGAAGTTAATAGTACCTTCTCGCCAATGGATTTTAAACGAAGAGAAGCGTTATATTTCAAACACTTCTCACCTTCAAGTGTCTAAATTAGTTTTTAGCGTTTTTAAACGCTGCAGCCATTGCACTTAAACCAGTTTCTTCAACTTGGTTTAGGTTATCCATAGCTTCACGTTCTTCAGCTTGGTCTTTAGCTTTGATTGATAAGCTGATAGCACGGTTCTTACGATCCACACCCATAAACTTAGTCTCAACACTATCACCAACAGATAATTCAGTTGACGCATCTTCGATACGCTCACTAGAAATATCAGATACGCGTAGGTATCCTTCAACGCCTTCGGCTAATTCAATTTTAGCGCCTTTAGCATCTACTTCGATAACCTTACCTGTAACAATAGCACCTTTCTTAGTATCTGCAAGGTACTGATTAAACGGATCATCTTCAGTTTGCTTAACACCTAAAGAAATACGTTCGCGCTCAGGGTCAACTTGTAGAACTACAGCTGATATTTCATCACCTTTCTTGTATTCACGAACAGCTTCTTCACCGCCAGCCCATGAAATATCAGATAAGTGAACAAGACCATCAATGCCGCCGTCAAGACCAATAAAGATACCAAAGTCAGTAATTGACTTGATCTTACCTGATACTTTGTCGCCTTTGTTGAAGTTCTTAGCGAACTCTTCCCAAGGGTTAGCGATACACTGTTTAAGGCCTAAAGAAATACGACGACGTTCTTCGTCAATTTCTAATACCATAACTTCAACCGTGTCACCTAAGTTAACAACTTTAGACGGGTGGATGTTCTTGTTAGTCCAATCCATTTCAGAAACGTGAACTAAACCTTCAACGCCTTCTTGGATTTCAACAAAACAACCGTAGTCAGTTAAGTTAGTTACACGACCAGTAAGTTTAGCGCCTTCAGGGTAACGCTTAGCAATTGCTACCCATGGATCTTCACCTAACTGCTTCATACCTAGAGATACACGAGTGCGCTCACGGTCAAACTTCAATACTTTAACTTGTATTTCGTCACCAACATTTACGATTTCACTTGGGTGCTTAACGCGCTTCCAAGCCATATCTGTAATGTGTAGTAAGCCGTCAATGCCGCCTAAGTCTACGAATGCGCCGTAGTCAGTAAGGTTCTTAACGATACCTTTAACTTCTAGGCCTTCTGCTAATGACTCTAACAATGCATCACGTTCTACGCTGCTTTCAGATTCGATAACGGCACGACGAGAAACAACAACGTTATTACGCTTTTGATCAAGCTTAATAACTTTAAATTCTAATTCTTTGCCTTCAAGGTGAGTTGTATCGCGAATTGGGCGAACATCTACTAATGAACCCGGTAAGAAAGCACGAATATCGCTAACTTCAACCGTGAAACCACCTTTAACTTTACCGTTGATAACACCGATAACAGTTTCTTTTTCTTCATATGCTTTCTCAAGCACTTGCCACGCTTCATGACGTTTAGCGTCATCACGTGAAAGAATAGTTTCACCAAAACCGTCATCTGTAGCTTTAAGAGATACGTCGACTTCATCGCCAACGCTTACATCAACTTCACCAGCGTTGTTTTTAAACTGGTTAATGTCAATAACACTTTCAGATTTAAGGCCAGCATCAACGATAACATTGTCTTTAGTAATAGCGACAATCGTACCTTTGATAATTGAACCAGGGCGTGTTTCGATTTCTTTTAAACTTTCTTCAAATAGTTGTGCGAAATTTTCAGTCATAACTTGCATATAAACTCAGTTATTAATCCAGTCAACATCAATGTTTCATGGGGTTATTTAATAGTGCCCAGTGCATCCGTACAGTAGGCTATAGGTTGATTTTTGAAGCTATATAGCTTCGTTTACGTTAACTTGCCATTGGCAAATGTTAAAATCTTAGCGACCACTTCATCAATAGAAAGATCAGTAGAATCAACAATTAACGCACCTTCTGCTGGGATAAGGGGAGCGACCGTACGGGTCTGATCTCGCTCATCTCGCTGACGTATGTCATCCAAAAGGCGCCCGATTTTAACATCAAAACCTTTCTCTTTCAACTGATTAAATCGACGTTGTGCTCGTTCTTCTGCAGAAGCGGTTAAAAATACTTTAACCGGTGCGTTACTAAAAACGATTGTTCCCATGTCTCTTCCATCAGCGACAAGCCCAGGAGCGACTTTAAAAGCACGTTGGCGACGTAAAAGCGCTTCACGCACTCGAGGGAAGGCTGCTATTTTAGAAGCGATAGCACCGACTTCTTCTGTGCGTATGCTATTACTAACATCTTCGCCTTCTAAAATAACTTTTCCTTCACCTTGACTGGTTATTTCAAATTGCACGTCTAAATGAGCAGCAATGGGGATCAAGGATTCTTCATCTTCGATAGTTAAATGGTGATGCAATGTCGCCACTGCAAGCACACGATAAATAGCTCCGCTGTCAAGCAAGTGCCAGCCAAGTTGCTCTGCAACTAAACGTGCGGCTGTGCCCTTACCTGCTCCACTAGGTCCATCTATAGTTATTACCGGTATTTGTTCTATCATATTTTTATCTACACTAAAGCTAGTTAAACTAAGTTAGTCACTTAATTTAAGCTTGATTGAGTGTTAGTCCCACTTGGTTTGCTAAGGTGACAAAATTAGGGAACGAAGTCGCTACATTGTCACACTCTAAAATTTGAATTTCGCCAGTAGCTCGTAATGAGCTAATCGCAAAAGACATGGCAATACGGTGGTCATCATGACTATGAATAGTCCCTGATGTTAATTGCCCACCAACAATATCTATACCGTCATCATAAACAGTACAGTCAATATCTAATTCTTTTAAGCCATCAGCCATTGCTTGGATGCGATCGCTTTCTTTCACTCTTAATTCTTCTGCACCACGTAACCGTGTTGTACCTTCAGCACAAGCAGCCGCAATAAATATCGCCGGGAACTCATCAATGGCAAGCGGTACATCACGTTCGTTAATATCAATACCTTTTAATGGTGATGATTTAACCACAACATCAGCAACAGGCTCTCCGCCCGCCATACGCTCGTTAATGATGCTCAAATCGCCATTCATCTGCTGTAAAATATTAATAGCGCCAATACGCGTTGGGTTCATACCCACATTACGAATAGTCAACTGCCCTTCTTTAGCAATTAAACCCGCAACCATAAAAAATGTTGCTGATGAAATATCGCCAGGTACTTGAATGTCGCAAGCCGTTAATTGATGGCCGCCTTCAATGGAAACCTTTTTACCCATCGGGGTATCTTCAACCTTTACCGGATAACCAAAAGCGGTCAACATGCGTTCAGTGTGATCGCGAGTAATACCGGGTTCGGTTACCGAGGTAATGCCGTCGGCATAAATTCCCGCAAGTAATACACAAGATTTTACTTGCGCACTGGCCATTGGCAAGTCGTAATGAATCGCGGTTAAGGTTTGACCTTCATCAATACCTTGTGAAATAACCGGTGGCGTACCGTTTTCGGCAGCAGAGATATTTGCACCCATTAATTTTAATGGGTCAACAACGCGTGCCATAGGACGTTTATTTAAAGAACTGTCACCAGCCATTTGCCAAGCAAAATTTTGTCCGGCGAGTAATCCCGACATTAATCGGATAGTTGTTCCTGAATTACCAATATTTAAAGCTTCTTGAGGTGCGGTCAAACCACGCAAACCTTTGCCATGAATAACAACATTTTGTTGCTTGTCAGGGCCTTCTATTTTTATGCCCATCGCCTTAAATGCATTCATTGTTGCTAAACAATCGTCTCCAGGTAAGAAACCCGAAACATGCGTGGTACCTTCAGCTAAAGAGCCAAACATAATAGAGCGATGCGAACATGACTTGTCACCTGGTACAATGATATCTCCGGATACTTTTCCGGCAAGGCCTGTGGTGATAGTTAATGTTTTATTTACTTGAGACATTTTTTTTCCATTAAATTAATGTTGTTTTATGACAATTTTTCAATCACTTTTACTAAATATAATTACTTATGTTGCTCGCCAGCACTATAAACGAGCGATGAAACAAAGATAAAACGATTACTTTGCCTGTTATTACTTGCTGTTATTACTTGCTGTTTTTAGCGGAAAATTCTTTCATAAAAGCAACCAACGCAGTTATACCTGCTAATGGCATAGCATTATAGATACTGGCACGCATACCACCCACCATACGATGACCCTTTAAAGCCATTAATCCCTGCGCTTCTGCTTGTTTTAAAAACTCATCATTCAAGCTTTCATCTGTTAACCAAAAGGGAACATTCATTAGACTACGATACTTTGCTTCAATATGATTTTGATAAAACGCGCTTTCATCAATATAACCATATAAAACCTCAGCTTTTTGTTTGTTTATCTTTGAAATTTCTTTAACACCGCCACGCTCTTTTAACCATTCAAACACTAAGCCGGCTAAATACCATGCATAGGTTGGCGGCGTATTGTACATTGAATCGTTCTTTGCTAACACCTGATAATTCATGATTGACGGGGTTGTTAATTGAGCATTCCCTAATAAGTCATTACGTACAATAACAATAGTTAGACCAGAGGGACCAATATTTTTTTGCGCACCGGCATAGATAAGACCGAATTTTTTAACATCAATTTCATGAGACAAAATGGTTGACGACATATCAGCAACCAGTGGCACCCCATGAGTTTCTGGAATATCAAACATCTCGATACCGTCAACGGTCTCATTCGGGCAGTAATGTACAAAGGCAGCGTTAGGGTTTAAGCCCCACTCGTTACTTGATAATACGTGAGTTTCGCCTTCAACCTTACTGACAACATTGATCGCCTTTATTTCACCATAATGCTCAGCTTCTGCAGCGGCAGCTTTTGACCAAGAGCCAGAAATAATATAATCGGCTGATTTGCCTTTTGGTAGTAAATTTAAAGGGACCGCAGAAAATTGACCTCGACCACCACCATGACAAAACAAGACACTGTAATTTTCTGGTATTGCCATCAAATCACGTAAATCCGCTTCGGCTTTTGCTGCTACTACCAAAAACTCTTTACTGCGGTGACTCAGCTCCATCACTGAACTACCGGTATCTTGCCAATTGACAAATTCCACTTGTGCTTTTTTCATTACCTCTACAGGTAACATCGCAGGACCGGCACAAAAGTTAAATACTTGAGACATATAACACAACACCTTCTATAAAGTTTTAAATACGTTTGTCGATGCACTTGGTCAAACTGTTTTAATTATTTTTATTATAAACATCAATTTGGTCAACATTCTCTTGGGTAAAATAAGACTGCTCATCAAATGGAGATATGCTCCTGCATTTGCTTAATACCGTTCGTCCTGAACATCGTCACTCATTCACATCCATGTGATCGTGACATACCGTTCGTCCTGAACATAAAAAGGGCGGTGATTAGCCGCCCTTTAAACTGAATTTTTAGCGGTAACTATTCGTTATCACTTTCGATGAGTTGTTCTTCATCACTATCAGCTTCTGGCAATACCTCTGTTGAAGTACTGTCAGTTGTCGAATCTATTAACTGCTCAGAAGTTTCTTCCGCTCCTTCGAGAACGTCTTCTTCTTCTATTTCGTCAATACGTTGCAATGCAACAACATGTTCGCCTTCAACCGTTCTAATAATACGAACACCTTGAGTATTACGACCAATAACACTGACTTCATTAACACGAGTACGCACTAAAGTACCGTTATCAGTGATAAGCATTATTTCATCTAAATCTTCAACCTGAACAGCGCCAACTACTGGGCCATTTCGGTCGCTGACTTTAATAGAAACAACACCTTTAGTCGCACGACTTTTCGCTGGGTATTCCGTTAACGCGGTACGTTTACCAAAGCCATTTTCGGTTATTGTTAATATTGGGCCATCATTAACTGGCACAATAAGTGACACAACCTTTTGATCACCTTCTAACTTAATACCACGAACACCAGTGCCGGTTCGTCCGATAGGTTTTAATGCCCAGCGTTCTTCACCTGTTTCTGCGTCTAATTTAATTTCACCCGTTTCACTGTCACGAAGTTTCTCATTAAAACGAACAACTTTACCCGCATCCGAGAACAACATAATATCGTTGTAACCGTCGGTAATAGCAACGCCAATTAAGGTGTCATCATCACGTAAGTTAAGGGCTATAATACCGTTAGCACGTTGGTTTTTGTAAGCGGTAAGTGCTGTTTTCTTAACAGTACCTGAAGCCGTTGCCATGATAATAAACTTGTCTTCTGCATATTCACGAACCGGTAATATTGCGGTAATACGTTCACCTGCATCAAGCGGTAAAATATTAACAATAGGTCGGCCACGAGCAGTACGACTCGCTAAAGGTAATTGGAATACTTTCAACCAGTAGAGTTTTCCGCGATCTGAGAAACACAAAATAGTATCGTGGGTATTGGCAATGAGTAAACGTTCAATGAAATCTTCTTCTTTCATCTTAGTCGCTGCTTTACCTTTACCGCCACGGCGTTGTGCTTGATAGTCACTTAACACTTGGTATTTAACATAACCTTCATGCGATAACGTAACCACAACATCTTCTTCTGTGATCAAGTCTTCCATCGATAAGTCATGCGAAGCATTAGTAATTTCAGTACGACGTTCATCACCAAAATCATTACGGATAGTTTCTAGCTCTTCACGAATAATTTCCATTAAACGTTCAGGCGAACCTAATATATGTAATAACTCAGCGATAATATCGAGTAATGCTTTGTATTCAGATAAGATTTTTTCGTGTTCTAAACCAGTCAACTTATGTAAGCGAAGATCTAATATCGCTTGTGCTTGTTGCATAGTTAAGAAGTATTGACCGTCTTGAATACCGAAACCTTCTTCAACCCATTCAGGACGTGCTGCGTCATCACCAGCGGCGCTGAGCATATCGGCAACATTACCTAAATCCCAACCACGAGCCAGCAGTTTTTCTTTTGCTTCACTTGGCGTTGGTGAATTTTTAATTAATTCAATAATCGGGTCAATGTTCGCTAATGCAATCGACAAACCTTCTAGTAAATGCGCGCGTTCACGTGCTTTACGTAATTCAAAGATAGTACGACGAGTAACAACTTCACGGCGATGAAGGATAAACTCTTCAAGCATTTCTTTGATATTAAATAATTTAGGTTGGCCGTTAGTTAACGCCACCATATTTAAACCAAAAGAAACTTGCATTTGGGTAAGTTTGTACAAGTTATTTAAAACAACTTCACCGACTTCTCCACGTTTAATTTCAATAACCATGCGCATGCCGTCTTTATCAGACTCATCGCGTAGCGCTGAAATACCTTCAAGGCGTTTTTCTTTTACCAGCTCCGCCATCTTTTCGATAAGGCGCGCTTTGTTTACTTGATAAGGTAACTCATGAACAACAATCGTTTCTTTACCGGTTGTTTCATGAACTTCGATATCGGCACGGGCGCGAATTTTAATTTTGCCACGACCAGTACGGTAAGCTTCTTCGATACCGGCACGACCACTGATAATACCGGCTGTCGGAAAATCAGGACCAGGTATATGTTCTAATATCTCTTCAAAGGTCAAATCACTATTTTCAATCAGTGCTAAACAACCGTTTATCACTTCTGTTAAATTGTGAGGAGGTATATTGGTTGCCATACCTACCGCGATACCTGAGGTACCATTCACTAATAAATTAGGAATACGCGTTGGCATAACAACAGGTATATATTCAGTACCGTCATAGTTAGGTACAAAATCTACCGTTTCTTTATCAAGATCGGCTAAAATAGAATGTGCTATTTTTGACATTCTGATTTCGGTATAACGCATTGCTGCTGCAGAGTCACCGTCAACCGAACCAAAGTTACCTTGACCATCTACTAGCATGTAGCGTAATGAAAATGGTTGCGCCATACGTACTATTGTATCGTAAACGGCAGTGTCGCCATGTGGGTGGTATTTACCTATTACATCACCAACAACACGTGCTGATTTTTTGTAAGGTTTATTGAAGTCATTACCAAGTACATTCATCGCGAATAATACGCGGCGATGAACAGGTTTTAAGCCGTCTCGTACATCTGGTAATGCACGACCTACAATTACGCTCATAGCGTAATCTAGATAAGAATTTTTTAGCTCATCTTCAATATTGACAGGTACAACATTGTTTGACAAATCGGTCATAAGTCGATGGTATCCCTTAACTTAGCAAGAATTTTGAAAGTTTTTTCGAAATTATAATTATTAATTAACACAGCATACTAGCATAGTTTTAATGAGATGCCATACCGCTTTATTATCTAAAAAGCACTAAAAATGGCCGTGCTGAAAAGTCACAAATCCCCAAGTGGTTATTTATTGTTCAGCATTTTATCTGCCTCAATATTGTTAAGATTTTTGTTGTTCAAAAACACGGCGTTTTGCAATCGCTTTTTCAGTAATAGTTTTATCTAAAACTTTACCCAAGCCAAGTAAAAAATAAACTTCAGCGATAACAAACAATGGACCAATAAGTAATTGATTAATATCATCGAGAAAAGCAGGTTTTGCTTTTTCATAGTGATGACCAATAAATTGGATAACCCAACCAATAACGAAAACGCCGATAGCAATTAGAATATGATGTTCTGCTGTCACAACTTCATGAACACTCCACATTAAAGGGCCAAATAAAATAAACGCGAATAGTGCCAGTGGCAACGATAACAATAGATAATAAAACAGCACAATAACCGGTACTATGCCTGCCAAAGTAAAGTTAACCTGTTCAATACCTAAGTAATTATTAATAAATGTTGATTCAATTTCAAAGGAAACACTGGCCAGTAATAAGGCAATTGACCAAATAATCATCGGCACACCAATAAAGTGGCTGTTAATGTTTTTTCTATTTAAATGGACACTTTTATAAGTGGATAGTTGTTCTACTACTGATTTCATTATGACCTCTTAGGGTTTATCTCATCTTACTTGTTAAGCAATAATTTATCGCTATAGCTACTCAACATCAAGATACAATTACAATGCATTTTACGCCAAGTCGCTATATTGTTCTATTGATTCGGTTGCTCATAATAAAAAACCCTGCCGAAGCAGGGTTTTATTTATCAACATAAAGTGAACGGGTTGCCCCTTTCTTTAGGTTATTTGGGTGTAGCTTGTAGATTTAATGTCATCCCTGAAGCTGCTGAATAACCGTAGATATCCACATACCATACACCTTTAGCTGGGTCGGTAAAGTTACAAGCTTCATTGTTACCATTTTTATAAGGACGACAATCATAAACAGACGTTGTTGACTGTTTACCTTGTGTTACATATAAATCTGCATCACCTGAACCACCTGAAAGTGTAACCGTTAAATCGGCATAACCATCGGCTAAGTCAAGGGTGTAACGTTTCCATGTTCTTCTTGCAACAGTAACATTATTAATTGTGCTATCAATCGGATTAATCGTATTACCACCACCCGTAGTAGGTTCAGTGTAACTCCCCGTTAAACTAACACCAGCAAAATCACTATAGGCTTTAAGTCTTACGTAGTAAGTGCCACCGGCTTGCGTACTTGCACACGATTCAACATTACCTGATTTATAAGGGCGACAATCGTAAACACTGTCGGTTGGCTCAGCACCAAACTTCACATATAAATCTGCATCACCACTACCACCTGTCATAGCAAAATTAATATCTGTTGCGCCAGCAGGTACTTCCATGGTGAAAACTAAATCATTACCCGTTGCAGCCGTTAACTCAGTTTTAACCTGACCATTTTCAAGGACAGTATCTGGTATTGTTCCACCACCACCGCCAGTGTCACCGCCAGAGCCATCACATCCATTCGCGGTAATGTAATCGATCGCATCTTTAGTTTGGGCTAAACCATAACCAAATTTGACATCGCGACCCGCAGCACCTAAATCTTGTGCACTACTATTTAATACGTTACGAATTTCAACGTTAGTACAGCTTGGGTGATGACTCCACACCAAGGCAGCAACACCAGCAACATGAGGAGATGCCATTGAAGTACCACTCATTTTGCCATAATTACCCGCGCCAATATTTATACTGGCGCTTAAGCCAATATTATTTTTCATCGCTGCGCCGTCCGTATCAGATACGGTAACACTTGGGATAGAGGTTGCGTTTGCGTCACCTAATGTGCCACCAAAGCTTCCCGGTGCATTGTTATAAAGAATTGCGCCTACACCCCCGCTGTCTTGACAAGCTTTAACTTTATCGTAAAACGAAATATTGCCACGTTGAATTAAACAAACACTACCTGCAGCGCCTGTATCTATAGTTTCGCCCGTGGCAAAATCATAGAGAGAACCCGTTGCTTGACCTTGGTTTTCCATCGCATTAGCGGTATAACCGACATTAGCGACAGATACTTCAACGACTGAACCTAAACCTTCAGGATAAATAGAATAAACATCAACACCTGGACCAGATATCTCTACTTGGCTATTTTTTTGTGAAAAGTCAGCTAAGGCTTTATTACTGTCAACAGCAGCAACTGACATCACTGCATCGTAAGAAGCAGGAAAGCTTTCTAAATCAGTAGTTGCTGTAGCAACACCATCATTACCGGCTGCAGCTATAAGTAAAACGCCTGCATCATAGGCCGCTTGAATACCATTTTGTTCGCTGGTACTTGAACCAGAACCACCTAAGCTCATATTAATAACGTCTGCGCCGTTACTGACACAATCATTAATAGCACTAACAAGTGTTGAAGAATATCCCCAGCCCGCGGCATTAAATACTTTTATAATGTGCAAATTAGGATCGGTGCCAATAACACCGCGAACACCAATACCATTGTTAAGCGCGGCAATTGTTCCTGCTACGTGAGTACCGTGTGGACCACCTTGATCATACCAGTTACCTGTACCACTATTGCTTGTGCCAGTTATTGTGCCTCCTTGTGCCCCCATGTCTTCATGAGGTAGGTCTAAACCTGAATCAATAATACATATTTTCTTACCGCCAGCATTGGCAGAAGCAATCATATCGTCAACTTGATCGGCTTGAACCATACCAATACCATAAGGCACCGTTTGTGCCATAAAGCGACGTGGTAGATCTTCTTCTACGTATTCGACATTATCGTCCATCGCTAAATTCATCGCTTGTGATGAAGATAGCTCAGCACTGATCATATTTACATCTGGAAATTCGGCTTTAACATTGACCCGCAATTTCTTTAATTTTTCCTTAACAGCGGCAAGACGAACAAAGGCGTTTTGGCTACCAATGAAACTCGTTGCTTGATTGCTGGCTGCTTGGTTATTAGCTGCTTGCTTGTATTTGATAATAAAGCGTTTGGGTAAAGGTGAACTGGTCACTTCAGATAATACATTATCTGCGTTTTGTACGCTAAGCGGTTGGGCAGCGTAAAGTGCTGTCGATATTGATACCGACAATATACTAGCAGTGGTCAATATTAATGATTTCTTTGTTATCTTATTCGACATCTATATTCCTACCTATTAAGTTAATTTTAATTATTATTTTTTTGCTGGGGGAATTTCAAATGAGAGTGATACATCATTATCGAAGCAGCAATGACCATAACATCAAGGTTTAATATATTACAAGCATGTTATTTAAATGTTAAATAAAAGAAACAACAATAAGAGTGATAATTACATAAAAAGCAACGAGTTATAATATTAAACTTTCTTTTTACTGCTCGATGTTAGTGGATAAAGGCTTAAATCAAGGGTATTTATAGCCGATAAAAATCAGTAGTGAGTAAGATAGTAGCGATAAAAAGTCTTAATGTGCCCTACTTTTCTCAGCCTTGGCTCGTCTGCATTAGCATATGACTTATCCACTTTTAACGAGGATAACAAACTCAACGTTCAGTACTAGGCGAACCATTTACTTTAGTTTAGAATTACTGACAATAATTGATTAAAATAATGAAAATGTAATGTCGACAACTAACAACACTAAAGCTGTTAACGTAAATGAAGAAGAAATTGCCAAATTTGAAAAGGTTGCAAGCCAGTGGTGGGACCTTGATGGTGATTTTAAACCATTGCATCAAATAAACCCTATTCGACGACAATTTATTTGTCAGCATGTCGGCGACATTTTTGGTAAAAAAATTATTGATGTTGGCTGTGGTGGGGGTATTTTAGCTGAGAGTTTAGCCAAACTTGGTGGCGATGTTACTGGGATTGACCTCGGCGAAGAACCATTAAATGTAGCAAGATTACATGCGCTGGAGAGTGGATTAACGGTCAATTATCAAAAAATACCTGCCGAAGACAAAGCGATTGAGCAACCCGAAAAATTTGATGTAGTCACTTGTATGGAAATGCTTGAGCACGTACCCGATCCCGCTTCAATTATAGAAGCTTGCGCTCAAATGGTAAAACCCGGCGGTTATGTCTTCTTTTCAACCTTAAACAAATCAATAAAGTCATATTTATTGGCTATTGTTGCCGCCGAAAAAGTCCTTAAAATAGTCCCTGACGGTACACACGACCACAAAAGTTTTATTCGTCCATCGACCTTAATTGGCTGGGCTGAATCATTTGATCTCAAATGCATTGATGCCGCAGGCATTCATTACAACCCGCTGACAGAGAATCACAAACTTATTTCATCACTAGATGTGAATTATATTCTTTGTTGTCAAAAAATATAAATAAGGGAAAGTACATTGCAAAATACTAAAATTTCAGGGGTATTATTTGATCTTGACGGTACCTTATTAGATACCGCCAATGATTTAGGTGCTGCACTTAACTACGTTTTACGAAAATATAACTTAGCAGAAGTAGCCCGTGAAGATTATCGTCCAATCGCTTCTGATGGCGCATTAGGGTTATTAACACTGGGTTTTGCACAAGCTTTGAAAAACTATGATTACGAAGTGTTACGTGCGGAATTTCTCGCTTATTACCAAGAAAATATTGCGGTACATACCTGTCTTTATCCTGGCGTAGCTCAATTACTGTTGACGTTGAATGAACGAAACATTCCTTGGGGTGTTGTCACGAATAAGCCAGAAGGTTTAACAAGACTATTATTGCCTTATTATAGTGAATTCGAAAAATGTTTATCACTGGTTGGTGGTGATACTTTCACCAACCGAAAACCACACCCAGAGCCTATCCTCAAAGCTTGTGAACAAATATCAGTGCCAAGTGAGCTATGTTTGTATGTCGGAGACGCTTTGCGTGATATTGAAGCCGGCAATAGTGCTCAAGCAACTACCGTCATTGCAAAGTGGGGCTATATTATCGCTGGTGAAGATTGTAAAAACTGGCAAGCGGACTATCACGCTGAAACCCCCTTAGATATCTTATCATTACTGTAATAATGTTAAGCCAAACGCGAATAAAGTAACGGTTTAAATCCAGTGATATAGGTCCTTAACTTGCTATAACCAACACATAAAAAAGCCACTCAACCGTGGCTTTTTTCTTAATAAAACACCCATAATAAAGTAGAGCTTGGTTAACTGTTAGTCAATATTGTCAGGGCCTACTCGCACAATTAACTTACCAAAATTCTCACCTTCTAATAAACCAATAAAAGCATTTACTGTATTTTCTAGCCCGGCAATTAAATGCTCTTTATAGTTAATCTCACCTGCTATTAACCATTTTACCATTTGCTCGCTAAACTCGTTATAACGATGACCATAATCATCAAAGACAATAAAGCCTTGCATTTTTATACGCTTAACAAGTAATGTTCCCATCAATGAAGAAAGTCTGTCAGGTCCACTAGGTAATTCTGTCGCATTGTACTGAGAAATTAAGCCACACAAAGGAATACGGGCACAGCTATTTAATAGTGGCATAACAGCGTCAAAGACTTTACCGCCAACGTTTTCAAAATAGACATCAATCCCTGATGAACAAACGGCCGCTAATTGCTCAGCTAAATCATCACTTTTATGATCAAGACAATGATCAAACCCTAAACTGTCAACTGCATAGGTACATTTAGTCTCACCGCCAGCAATACCGATCACTTTACAGCCTTTTAATTTAGCTATTTGACCCACTAAACTTCCAACCGCTCCTGTTGCCGCAGCAACGACTACCGTTTCACCTGCTTTTGGTTGACCGATATCCAATAAACCCATGTAAGCCGTTAGCCCAGGCATACCCAAAACACCTAAGGCATGAGACGGGTTAACCGTATCATTATCAAGCTTGAGCAATTCACTACCATGAATAACGCTATAATCCTGCCAGCCACCAAAAGCGACAACCCAATCACCTTTTGTGTAATCATTGTGATTTGACTCTTCTACTCGACAAACACTTCCACCCACCATCACTGCATTTAAAGCGACGGGATCGGCATAAGACTTAGCATCATTCATTCGCCCTCGCATATAAGGGTCGAGTGAAAGAAAAACCGTACGAAGTAATACTTCGTTAGCTTGAGGGATGGGTTTATTACTAGTAACGAGATTGAAGTTTTCTGCTTTTGGCGCGCCAACGGGTCTTGATGCTAGCACCATTTGGCGATTGATATCTGTTGTTTGAGTCATAAGAGTTACTCCTGTAAAGAGCCAGTAAAAGCGCTAAGTGTGTTGGGATTAAAAAAGGCCAATATAAGAGAAATATATCGACCTTTTATCAATAAGTGCAGCGTGTCAATTAAACAAGCCACTCATTTTTATTTTATCTTTACAAGGCTTGCGTTAAAATCTCTCGGCTTATTGCTAGAGTAATATCACTGTTTTCACCTAGTGCTGTCATGCCATGTTGCTCTAATCGTTCGACAAGGGAATCAATATCAGCGCTACCAAGATCAACGTGAGATAAGCGCGTTGGTACCTGCATCTTTTCAAAAAACTCTTCTGTTAAACGGATAGCTTGATCAATACGTGCATTATCATCACCTTCAGTTATCTGCCAAACACGTGTTGCATATTGAAGTAATTTTTCACGCTTTTGCTCACGACGTACTTTCATCACGGCAGGTAACACAATAGATAAGGTTCGAGCGTGGTCAATACCAAAGGCACCTGTTAATTCATGGCCTATCATATGTGTTGACCAATCTTGTGGTACTCCAGCACCAATAAGACCGTTTAGTGCCATAGTGGCCGACCACATAATATTTGCTCTAACGTCTAAATCATCTTTAGTTGCCGGGGCTAAGGCTTTAGGTCCTTCTTCAATTAAGGTTTGTAATAAACCTTCACTGAACCTGTCTTGTACTTTGCCATTAACGCTGTAAGTTAAGTACTGTTCAATGGTATGAATAAAAGCATCAACAACACCATTACCAATTTGACGATCTGATAATGAGAAGGTCACACTTGGGTCTAACACCGCAAATAATGGACGCACTAAAGGACTAGAAAAAGGGAGCTTATTACCGTCTCGTGTTACCACGGAATTACCATTACTTTCTGAGCCAGTGGCAGGTAAAGTTAACACCGCGCCAATGGGTAAAGCTTTAGTGAACGCTTGCTGTTTGGCAAGAATATCCCAAGGGTCATCACCTTCAAATAATGCCGCAGCGGCAATAAATTTAGCGCCATCAACAACAGAGCCACCGCCAACAGCAAGTAAATAATCAATATTTTCAGCTTTGATGATCGTTTGCGCTTTCATTAAAGTGTCGTAAGTTGGGTTAGGTTCAATGCCTGAAAATTCAAAGTAAGTGTGCTCTTTAAGCGCATCAATAACTTGCTTATAAACACCATTACCTTTGATTGAACCTCCACCGTAAACAATGAGTACTCTTGCATCTAATGGTATTTCTTTTGAAATGGTTTGAATTTCTCCCGGCCCAAAATTAATTTTAGTTGGGTTTTGAAAATTAAAATTTAACATTTATATGTCCTTAAAGGTAAAGCGTTAAATCGATTAGCTAAACAGGTTAGCTAATCGAGTTGTCTGTTCTAAGTAACTATGCTGAAAGGTGAGTTAATAATTTTTCAGCGGCTAATGCCGAGCTAGCTGGGTTTTGACCGGTAATAATGAGGCCATCTTGAATTGCAAAGGCATGCCAATCTTGAGCCTTTTGGTATTCGCCGCCACGTTTAATCAATTCATCTTCTACTAAAAATGGCACAACTTCAGTTAGTTGAACCGCTTCTTCTTCACTGTTAGTAAAACCGGTTACGGCTTTGCCTTTAACAGCAAAATCACCAGAAGGTTGTTTTACATTTAACAAGGCAGCGCTTGCATGACAAACTGTTGCAACAGCTTTTCCGGCGTTAAGAAAGTTTTCAATCAAGGTAATTGAGTCAGTATTGTCGGTAAGATCCCATAATGGACCATGACCACCAGGATAAAATACTGCATCAAAGTCAGCTTCATTAACAGAAGCTAATATTAGCGTATTAGCGATTTTAGCTTGTGCTTCGCTATCTGCATCGTAACGGTCTGTCGCAGCTGTTTGAAAGTCTTCAAGTGTGCTGGTTGGGTCTATTGGTGCTTGTCCACCCTTAGGTGTTGCTAAAGTAACTTCGACACCAGCATCGATAAAAGCATAATAAGGGGCGGCAAATTCTTCAACCCAAAAACCGGTTTTTTGGCCTGTGTTACCAAGCTCATCATGTGAAGTAAGTACCATTAATATTTGTTTAGTCATTATCATTCATCCGTTTGGTTATATAAGTGAGTTTAGGTGTTCGTTTATTCAATGTAGCTAGTATATGCCTAAGAACAAAAATGAACAATGCAGATAAAACTGACATCATTGTATCAATAATTGATACAATGATTAGCAAAGTAAATGATTAACTGGTTATTACCTCAATAGGTGCTGTTATGGATATCTCATTTGAACAACTCAAAAGTATGGTTGTATTCGCTCAAGTCATTGAACAAGGTAGCTTAAGTGCAGCCGCTAAACATTTAGGACTATCAAGAGCAGTAGTAAGTTATCATTTGAAGAAGCTTGAAGCGCAGCTCGAGGTAAAGTTACTTAATCGTTCAACACGTGCGATTAACCTGACCGAAGCGGGTCAAGCCTATTATGAACGCTGTCGAGTTATTGCTGAGCAAGCCAGTGCCGCTAATCAGCAAATTGAAAATTTCAAAAATGAACCTATCGGCTTACTTAAAATAACGTGCCCGGTAAATGTTGGTTTGCAGACCGTTGTGCCGGCGCTGAACGAATTTAAAAAAATTTACCCCAAAATAGCACTCGATGTGATGTTAACTGATGAGGTCGTTAATATTATGAAAGAAGGTATCGATTTAGCGATTCGCGGTGCCCCCTTACCTGACTCTGGTTTACAAGCAACTAAACTGGCGACGCTACAAACATGCCTTTGTGGCGCACCTGAATATTTTCTGCAATTTGGCCGCCCCACTAAACCGGCTGATTTAAGCGACCACCAATGGGTTATTTATAAATTAACCTCTGGAGTGTTAACCTTGACTAAGGGCAGTCGTTCGTTCAGTGTCACCACAAAAGGCAGTATTAGTACCAATAATGCCGCCGCACGTACTGCCTTTGTTGAAGCAGGACATGGTCTGGGCCGTATTCCTATTTACGATGCTTGGCCAAAAATAAAAGCAGGCACTTTAGAAACAGTGCTAGATGATTATGCTTTTAGCGACATTAATGTCTTTGGTGTATTCCCGCCTGGTACAGCCAATTCCAAAAAGCTGCGCTTATTACTTAACTTCTTAAAAGAGTATTTCACCAGCCAAAGTATAATAAAAAAGCAATAACCCCACTTATTAATGTATATATTTTTGTGTGGACCAACCGCTCTTATGATCTACTAATAACTAGCGGATAAACTTTATACAAGTTGTCATCGTAACGCTTAACCTAAACAGTCTATATCAGCATTATTGTTCATTTAGTGCCCTTCCTGCTTAAAAAAAAGCAACGTGTTGTTTTTATTAGAAATTAAGTTTTAGCTGACAAAAACAACCAATAAACGGGTAATTTTATTTAAAAATAAATTACCCACAAAAATTAATTAAAATAAACGTTGCGTTTTTGTAATATCAAAAATAAAAAGCACTACTAAGTTAGTCGTTACTAACTGAACTTTTACTCTAAAGAAAGTTATTAAAAACTATGCTTTTTATCACTTGCAAAAACAGCCAAACCTCATTATCTTGTGATCAGTTTTTAGAAAACCCCTATATATAGTGTATTTGTTGTTCAGATGTTTTTTTGTGCTAATTTACATTTTAGGGAAATATAATACTGATAAGTGTTCACTTAACGTTTTCTTTAGTTGACAACGTTAGGTAAATAAAGCGACCAGCATAATTAATAAATGACAGGCTCTTCATGACTAATAATCTTTTTGTAAGTAAGCGTAACGGCAAAAAAGAACTCATCGATTTAGAAAAAATTCATCAAGTTATCACTTGGGCTGCTGAAGGCCTTGATAACGTTTCGGTGTCACAAGTTGAGTTGAAATCTCATATTCAATTCTACGACGGTATCAAGACTGCTGACATTCATGAAACTATCATTAAAGCCGCCGCTGATCTTATTTCAGAAGAGACACCTGATTATCAGTATTTATCAGCACGTTTGGCTATTTTTCATCTACGTAAAAAAGCCTACGGCCAATTTGAGCCGCCTAAATTATTTACCCATGTTGTTAGTATGGTAGAAAATGGTAAATATGATGAACATCTTCTAGCTGATTACAGCGAAGCAGAGTTTGAACAAATGGAAAAATTTCTTGTTCATCCTCGCGATTTAGACTTTAGTTACGCCGCAGTCAAACAATTAGAAGGTAAATACCTTGTCCAAAACCGGGTAACGGGTGAAATTTACGAAAGTGCTCAGTTTTTATATATCTTAGTGGCCGCTTGTTTATTTGCTAAATATCCTGTTGAAACACGTTTAAAATATGTTGAAGGTTTTTATCACGCGATTTCAACCTTCAAAATATCGTTACCTACACCTATTATGGCAGGGGTACGTACGCCTACTCGTCAATTTTCATCTTGTGTATTAATTGAATGTGGTGACAGTTTAGACTCAATAAACGCGGCTTCTAGCTCTATTGTTAAATATGTTTCACAACGAGCAGGCATTGGCATCAATGCTGGCCGTATTCGCGCTTTAGGTAGTTCGATACGTAATGGTGAAGCCTTTCATACCGGTTGTATTCCGTTTTTCAAGCATTTTCAAACGGCTGTTAAAAGTTGTTCACAAGGGGGAGTTCGAGGCGGCGCAGCTACGTTATTCTACCCACTTTGGCATTTAGAAGTTGAAAGCTTACTGGTCCTTAAAAATAACCGAGGTGTTGAAGAAAATCGTGTCCGTCATTTAGATTATGGCGTGCAATTCAATAAGCTTATGTACACACGCTTAATCAAAGGAGAGTCTATTACTCTCTTTAGCCCGAGCGATGTTCCTGGCCTTTATGATGCTTTTTTTGAAGACCAAGAGAAATTTGAAGCCTTGTATGTAAAATATGAAGCTGATGATTCAATTCGTAAAAAATGCATTAAAGCTATTGAGTTATTCACCTTATTTGCTCAAGAGCGTGCCAGCACAGGTCGAATTTATTTACAGAATGTTGATCACTGTAATACGCACAGCCCATTCGATCCGAAACAAGCACCAATACGCCAAAGTAATTTGTGTTTAGAGATTGCGCTACCGACACAACCAATGAATGATATTAATGATCCAAATGGCGAAATTGCCCTTTGTACTTTGTCAGCCTTTAACTTAGGCGCAATAGAAAGCTTAGATGAATTAGAAGGTTTATCAGACCTTGCAGTTCGAGCGCTTGATAGTTTACTTGATTATCAAAACTACCCGATGCCAGCTGCTTACAATGCCACTATAGGCAGAAGAACATTAGGTATAGGCGTAATAAACTATGCTTATTACTTAGCTAAAAACGGCGTGTATTATTCAAATGGCAGTGCTAACAATTTAACTCACCGTACCTTTGAAGCCATTCAATTTAATTTATTGAAAGCATCAAATGAATTAGCAAAAGAAAAAGGCGCTTGTCCTAAATTTAATGAGACACGTTTATCACAAGGTATTTTACCGATTGATACTTATAAAAAGACCATTGACGACATTACCGGTGAACCCCTTCATCTTGACTGGGAAACTTTGCGAGAGAGTATCAAGACACATGGCGTAAGAAATTCAACGGTTTCCGCGTTAATGCCATCTGAAACTTCATCACAAATTTCAAATGCTACAAATGGAATTGAACCACCAAGAGGTTTAATCAGTATAAAGGCTAGTAAAGATGGTGTTTTAAAACAGGTTGTACCTGAATATCAAAGATTAAAGGGTAACTATGAGTTACTTTGGAATATTCCAAATAACGAAGGTTACTTGCAGCTAGTGGGTATCATGCAGAAGTTTATTGACCAAACCATCTCTGCAAATACTAACTACGACCCTGCACGCTTTGAAGGCGGAAAAGTACCGGTGAAGCAAATCTTAAAGGATATTTTAACCGCTTATAAATTAGGCGTTAAAACCATGTATTACCATAACACCCGTGATGGTGCGTCTGAGAATATGCTCGGATTAGAAGAAGAAGACTGTGAAGGCGGCGCATGTAAAATTTAATTGTGCGCACAAAAAAAAGCTTCATTGTTTTTTAACAATGGAGCTTTCAGCATAATCAGTCATACCTATAATTTTTAAAAACAAAATTTCGATAACAGGCTGTGACTTTCATGCGTGTTATCAAGGAGTAATAGATGTCCTACACCACGTTTAATCAAGTTCCTAATAATGCGCTACTCGAGCCAATGTTTTTAGGTAACAGTGTCAATGTCTCACGATATGACCAACAACGTTTTATCGCCTTTGAAAAACTTATTGAAAAACAGTTATCGTTTTTTTGGCGTCCTGAAGAAATTGATGTATCAAAAGACAGATCTGATTGGCAAAGTTTAACGCCTTCAGAAAAGCATATTTTCATTTCCAACCTAAAATATCAAACTTTGCTTGATTCTATGGCAGCACGCTCGGTGAATGCGATGTTTTTACCGCTGGTTTCATTACCAGAAGTAGAAACTTGGATAGAAACCTGGGCTTTCAGTGAAACCATTCATTCTCGCTCTTACACGCATATTTTGAGAAACTTGTTTTCAGATCCAAGTGAAATATTTGACGACATCGTTGTTAACCCAGCTATTTTAAAGCGTGCATCCAGTATTTCTAAATACTTTGATGCCGTGATCATCACCACACAACTACTCCAGTCACAAGGTGACGGTACCTATGAAGTCGATGGTGAAATGATTGAAGTATCAACTCGCAAGCTTAAAGAGCGCTTATACTTGGCTGTTTGTTCGGTCAACGCTTTAGAAGCCATTCGCTTTTATGTCAGCTTTGCCTGTTCATTTGCTTTTGCCGAGCGTGAGTTATTAGAAGGTAACGCAAAAATTATTAAGCTTATTGCTCGAGATGAAGCTTTGCATTTAACCGGTACTCAACATATTTTAAATAACTGGTTATCCGGTAGAGATGATCCTGAAATGAAAATCATTTCTCAAGAAATGAAAGAGCAAGGATTACAGATATTTCTTGATGTTGTTGAACAAGAAAAAGAATGGGCTCAGTACCTATTCAAAGACGGTTCAATGATTGGCTTGAATGCGGCAATATTAAATCAATATATTGAGTACATTAGTAATCAACGCTTAACGGCTATTGGTTTTGATGCACCCTTTGATATAAAAAGTAACCCATTACCATGGATGAATGCTTACTTAGTATCAGACAATGTTCAGGTCGCTCCACAAGAAACAGAGATATCGAGTTACTTAGTTGGTCAAGTCGACTCTTCTGTATCAAGTGATGATTTTGATGGCTTTGACCTTTAATGGTTTTAACCTCCAGATAAAGAAGCGATTATCATGCTTTCTTATCACATCATTAGCACATTTTGCGTTTAAGCCTTTTTAAATGAAAAGTGCTAATGATATGGCTATGTGCCCGCAAAAATTGTCTGAAAGTAAGAAAGCTCATCGTATTTTTGTCGATAATAAAACCATTACCTTTCAAGCCAACGATAAAAGTTTACTAGAGTGTTTAGAAAAGGCTAATGTGGAAGTGCATTATCATTGTCGTGACGGTTTTTGTGGGGCGTGTCGAGTAACCTTAGTTGAAGGCGAAATTAGCTACCCTCAAGGAGAGCCACTCGCTTTTATTGGCGATGGAGAAGTGCTCTCTTGCTGTTGTGTGCCAAAGAGTGACATCAAACTTATCGTTGAATAACTTAATACTAGCATTATTAACGGGTCTTTAAAGATTGGAGAATCAACGTGTATAGATGTTGAGCGACAAATATACCCGTCACTCATCATCAACATCTATTAGTCTTATATTTATAATTGCGCGCTTAACCTAACTTCTATACCGCCTAAAACCTTAGTTAACTCTGCGGCAACCGGTTGATACAATTGTTGATAACGCGCAGTATCTTCGACACTTACCGCTTCATCTAGCGCTTTAGTCAATTCAAACAGTTGCATAGCTCCTACTGAGCAAGAAACACCTTTTAAGGTATGTACTAAGTGTTTACAAGCAGTTTGATCATCAGTACTGATCGCTTGTTGAATCTTTTCACTGTCTTTTGAATGGTCTTCATAAAACATCACCAGTATTTCAGCAAAAAGATCTTCATCTCCAAGCACATTACCAATACCTATTTCAGCATCAATACCTGGATATTCGTCTTCACTGGTCACCGGTAACTCATCGATAATACCCTCAGCGGCAACCGTATTTGATTCTTGATGCACCTTCACTTTATTTCTACCACTGTGCTTTGCTTCATATAGGCTAAGATCCGCTTCTTTTAATAAGCCTTCTAAGTTCATCTCATCGCCCTTGCCTAATGATAAGCCAATACTGACTGTTACAGACACCTTTTCATCATTAGTATCATCAATATATATTTTACTATGTTCTACTCTTTCTCTTAAGCGTTCGCAGGCAACAAGCGCATTCTCTGCAGAGGTATTTGCCATACATATCGCAAATTCTTCGCCACCAACTCGACCAATAATATCATTATCTCGAAAACAATCGCAGATGATATCAGCAAATTCAACTAGGACTTTATCACCGGTATCATGACCATAATTATCGTTAACCGCTTTAAAAAAATCTATATCGAGCATTGCCACAGCAAGTGGTTTATTAGTGCGTTTTGCTTGGCTAATCGCTTTACCCGCTAAGTCTTCAAAAGCGCCTCTGTTACGAATACCGGTTAAGAAGTCTGTATTAGCTAGAGACTCTAGCTCTAAAGTTTTCTCTAAAAGCCGCAGCGAGGTTCGTATTCTAGCCAATAACACTTTCGGAATATAAGGTTTAGTTACGTAGTCATCTGCGCCAAATTCTAGAGCAGCAACAATTTGATCTTCATCATCTGAAGCCGATAACATAATGACCGGCGTATTGAAAATAATAGGATGATTTTTTAATTTGTGTAACATCTCTAAGCCTGAGATACCCGGCATATACATATCTAATAAAATGAGGTCTATCGCTTGCTCTTCTAAAACCTCTAAGGCTTTTTCTCCAGATTCGGCGGTAAACACATTATAACCTTCTTCACCTAAATCAAACTCTAATAGCATGAGCGTGTCTTTAGCGTCATCAACAGCGAGAATGTTATATTTTTTCTTTGTATTCATAGTTTATTCCCATTGGAAGGCTTATTCGTCATCTTTAGCTGTTAGGTGTTTTTGTAAGATATTAATTAACAAATCATATTCCCTTGATAAATCATTTTGAAGCGATAACAATTCAACGCTATTTTTTATTCTAGCCGATTGTTCAATTTGTCGCGTTAATTTTCCAAGATTAATGCCACCTAAATTTTTTGACGAACCACTAACTTTATGTGCTAAAGCTATAATATCATCAAATAATTTATTTTCCATAGCGATAGCTAACTCATTTTTAAGCGCAGGCATATCCTCAATAAATAAACTGATAAGCTGTTTACTTAATTTGTCATTATTTCTAATACGCTTTAAAAAACCTGTTTTATCCCAAATGATATCTTCATTTGTCTTTGAATGACTACTTTTGGAGTTATCACCATGGCTAGTCTGGGTTAGGGGCTCTACAATCTCGTTACTGTTATCATCAGACACGGTTTCAAAGCTATCTAGCCCAACCCATGCCGATATTTTTTTAAGTAAAATATCGGTATCTACCGGTTTAGTCGCGTAATCACTCATGCCTGCCGCTAAACATTTTTCTTTATCACCTTTCATCGCATTGGCAGTCATGGCAATAATTGGAATGTTACGATGAACAACACCAGCCTTTCCTGCCCTTATTGCTTTTGTTGCATCGTAGCCGTCCATTTCAGGCATTTGACAGTCCATAATAATGATTTGGTAGGGAGAATCGTCTGGTGAAGAATCTAAAGCAGCCAGGGCTTCGATACCATTACCAGCAACATCAGCTGACAAACCAATATTGGCTAGTACACCTAAAATGACCACTTGGTTAATACGGTTATCTTCAACCAATAAGATGCGGGTTTTTTTGGCAATGACGCGATTAGCATTTGAATGTTTTAACTTATGCACGTTATGTTGGGTAACAAAGGGTTTATTGACATTCAAAGTGCCTTCTTCGTCTAAAACAAGACTTAACGTAGCAAATAAATCTGCGGTTGTTGCTGGCTTGGGGAAATACGCAGAAAAGCCGAGTTGTTCAAAAAAGTTAGCATCTCCTCTATCACTCATCGACGTCATCATAATAAGTTTAGTTTTTTGTGTATGTCGATGACCCTTCAAGCGCTCACCTAAAGTAACGCCGTCCATGCCAGGCATTTGCATATCAAGAATTGCCGCATCAAAAAAATCAACCGGGTGATTATCAACCTGCTCGATAGCACAAGCGCCATCCTTTGCTTGCGTAACCTCTGCCCCCCAAATAGCTAACTGTCCTTTTAATACCGCCAAATTTGTCGCATTATCATCAACTATTAGTATTTGCTTACCTTTTATGTCTACCTGAGGCATGACTATTTGAGAATTATCACTTTCGTTAAGTAGTATGGTAAAAGTAAACACACTGCCCTGACCTTCGGCACTTGTTACGCTAATATCCCCTGACATCAGTTGGGCTAATTGTTTAACAATGGCCAAACCTAAGCCTGTACCTCCATATTTTCGTGTAGTAGAGGCGTCTACTTGGGTAAAAGAATCAAACAATGTAATCATTTTATTTTCAGGAATACCAATACCCGTATCTGATATGCTGCATGTTAATTGCAACTGATGTTGATGTTTCTTAATCGAGGCTTTAATGAGTACTTCACCGGTCTCGGTAAATTTTATTGAATTACTGACTAAATTTGACAGTATTTGCCGTAAACGACTAGGGTCACCCTTAACTAAAGATTGTTCAACACCGCAAACATCCAGTATCAATTCCAAGCCTTTTTCCTGCGCTTTTATCGCCATCGACTCAGCAAAGTCGCCAAGCTGACTTCGAATATCAAAATCAAGTATTTCAAGTTCTAGTTTTCCTGCCTCTATTTTTGAAAAGTCCAAAATATCATTAATCAAAGATAATAAAGATTGAGCACTTGAACTGGCTAATTGCAAATGATGAGCTTGTTGTTTATCGATATTACTTTGCTGAAGTAAACCTAACATCCCTAAGACGCCATTCATCGGGGTACGTATTTCATGACTCATACTTGCAAGAAACTGCGAGCGCAGCAACAGAGCGTGCTCTGCCATATCTAAAGCGTCCTGTTTTAAAGTACCTAAGTTTTTTTGCTCGGTTATATCACGATGAGTTCCCACCACTCTGAAGTTTTTTTGATCTTTATGATTAACCATTTGACTATGTGTTTCAATATATCGAATAGTTCCATCAGGCAAAGTGATACGATATTCAAAATTAATTACTATGCCTTTCTTAACTTCACGGATAAATTGTTCTTCGACAAATTTAAGATCGTCTATGTGTATAGCAGTTCGCCAAATTTTTTCTGTAGGTACTGTTGAATCTTTATCATAACCAAACAATTCATACATTCGACTGTCCCAAAGACTTAGCCCTGTTTGAATATCATAGTCCCAAACGCCTATTCTTGGGGCTGACAAGGCAAAGTTTAAACGCCATGCCATATCTTTAGCTTCTTCAATACTGCGGATACTTTCTGCTGCCAACAACTTGTTTTCAGTGATATCACGTATTAATCCGGTAAAAACAACATCACCAGAAATATTTATTTTACTGACACTTAAATGCATAAAGAACTTTTCGCCATTTTTTCTTAATGCTGTCAGTTCAAGGGTGCGGCCTTTTACTTCACTTGAAGTATGTTGTAAAAAACATTTAAATTCGTCCACTGGGTTAATAGTATTATCTACGGGCACTAGAAATAGTGCGTTTTTACCAAGGACCTCATTGGTTTGATAGCCAAATATTTTTTCAGCCGCATGATTAAAAGCGAGAATATTACCTTTCCCGTCAATATTTATAACACCATCAGCAATTGAGTTTAAAATAGAATAAAGCTTTGCTAACGCATCTTCTGCACGTATTGTTTCACTTTTTTGGACAATCGACTTTTGCTCTATTTGCATTAATAAATTTTGAAAACTTCTTGCTAAAGCGCCAATTTCATCATTTTCTTGCACCGGTAACTTACCGATAACACCCTGCTCTTCAAATTGGGCAACACCTTTAGTCATCAACAACAAAGCACGTGTTATCCGCTTAGACGCCATAATACAAAACACTAGACTTAATATGGCTAAGATAAAGCTAAATAATATTGCCCGGTTTTTCATACTTTCTAATGATTGCAAATAAATATTACTTTTATTTTCAATAACTAAGTGTAATGGATTTACTTGGCCAAATTCGGCAAACTGAACAGTAGAGTAATAGGCTAATTTATTATCAACATCTATCTCTTTATCTTGCACTAGCTTATCGCTAGTGAGTATTGAGGAAAAAATAACACTCAGCGACGGAAACTTTTCAATCACCTTGATATTGTTTTTATCAACTTTTTGATCGGCTGGAAAATAAATAAAATCACCCGCTGAATTAGCAAGATAAAAAGTAACTTTTTCTAAAGCATTTTCCTTAAGCCGTTCAATAAATAAAGAAAAATCAACTTCTATTGTTATTGAGCCAAAAAGTTCGTTATCAGCCGTATAAATAGGGGTAGCGATAAATAAAGAACTCTGTAAAGGCTTGCCCTGAGTATTTTTTTGATAATATATCTCTGAAAAATACACTTCACCTTTTTTAACTAATAATGCCGCTTTTAATGAATCAAGCGCTATATTTTGACTAGATTGCTCAAAAGGAATGACCTTCACTTGGTCATTTTCATGGTCAACACTGACAATACTGCGAACATGTTTCTCTGTTGTTAAATAACTTATATTTTTATAAATAGGTTGGTTTTTGATAAATTCTTTGAATATCCCCTGTAATTTTTTCCGCCATAACAGGTTTTGTTCATCATCAGATTTGATAGACTCCATAACACCTTGTATTGACGCGGTCTTACTGAGGAAGATTGAGTCGTTGGCACTTTCTCGATAGAAATAGGCTATTAATGGTTTTACAATTTTACTTTTAATATTGAGTTCATCAAACGCCTGCTCTTTAACCAACTGCTGGCTTTCAATATAAAATACAGTGCCAACCGCAAAAGCAATAAGGAGTGATAAAGAAAAGCCAGCAAATGGAATTTTAAAAGCTAATGAGCTAAAAACTTTTCCGATAGAGAAGCTTTTACTGGCTTTAGTTAATGGCTGCGCAGTATGATGATGTTCTTTAGATGCGCCATTATTATCTTGTAAATGATTGTTTTTGATAAGTGCTACTTCTCTTTTGGTGAATCTATTCATACGCCGATAAAAATAGAGTCTGAAACAATATTTTTGAGAAAAGGCTAAATATTCAATTGGCTATCAAATAACATACTAGAACCAACGCTTATATGCAATTGTGGTAGATCAACAACAATAACACTGATAACTAAACCTTAGGATATTACAGAGCATTTACTGATAAAATATCACTAAATTAGTCACAATTACTTGCTAAGCGGCTAACAATCATTAGAAATATTCGAGCTGCAATTTAATTATTTTCAATTAAAAAATTTGCCAATTCTTTTGAATTAAACGGTTTTCTTAAAACGGGGTAATGCCATTGTTTATCTTCCTCAGCAATATAACCACTAATTGAAAAGATTCGAATATTAGGAAACTTTGCTTTCACTAATTCCACAGCCTCTCGACCTGAAATATCGGGTAATATCATATCGGTAATAAAAATATCAAAAGGTTGCTCAGTCGCTAAAATGTTCATTAAACCCATTTTATTGTTGGTATGTTCAGTTTTAACGCCTTCGTTTTCTAAATACAAGGAAACAAACTCAGCAATACTTATCTCATCATCTAAAATAAGTACGCGCTTTCCCTTTATATTTAATTGGCTTTTAAGCGTTAAGGGACTTTTTTTCGGGGGATTTTTTAAAATCTGGCACTTAAAGACTAAGGTAAAGTGCGCCCCACCCAAACTGCCATGTCCTGAAACTCGTATATGACCATTATGCTTATATATTGTGCTATAAACATTAGCTAATCCAATACCGTTGCCCTTATTAACTGATTTACTGCTGTAAAAGGGATCAAACACTTTAGTCAAATTACCTTGCTCAATACCCACACCACTATCTTTGACATGAATTTCTAAATTTTGCTGATCATTAATGTTGGCTGATATTTCTATCTGTCCAATTAAGCCTCTTTCGCGGATCGCATCCTGAGAATTTAACACTAAGTTAAGCAATATATTAATAAATTCACCTTGAGGAAACTTTATTTTACAGCATAGTTCATTGGTATGAATGCTAAAGTCTATGGTAGGAAGTAACAATTGCTTAAAAAGATATTGGTTATCAATAATATCCTGTATCGGGTCAAACCGAACCACTTTGATGGTAGGTTTACGCGTAAAAGCTAATAAACGCTCGGTAACGCTTTTACCTTTATCTATCGCATTCTTGACCCGCTCAATATACCTTGAAATATCACGTTCACCTTGGGCGAACTTAATCTCTAACATTTCGGTAGCGCCTAAAGCGACGCCCAGTACATTATTGATGTCATGTGAAACATTGCCAAAAGTATTACCCAGTAAAGCGAGTCGATTACTAATAAGTTGTTGTTGGTCTTTACGAAATTGCTCAGTAACGTTTTCAACAATCCAAATAAATATTCCTTCATCGGCTTCATAGGTTACCGATAAATCAAAAACACTATTGTATTCATCAAAACTAATATGAGTTTCTTTAAGTTGACCACACTTTTTTGCTTTTCGTTTAAACGCAAGATAGTCGGTAATACTGAAATTAATATAATTAAAAAGCACGGCGCTACTGTGGGCAGTTTTTGGTGTTAGATCTTGATAAACGACATTATCTTTGTCATCAATAAAGAAAACCGGTACCTTTATTGTATAATTGACCATAGCGAGCAGTTTTAATTTTTCAAAAATAGTTTCTGATTGGCTAATATCTTTAAATACGCCGAAAACACCAACAACGTCACCCGCAGTATTGAGTTCAACCTCACCAAAACACTCCACTTTCACTTTATTGCCCTGTTTATTTCTTATAGCACTTTTAAAGTAGAAGCCTTGTTTATTGACAATGGCATTATCTAAATAATTTCGTACCTTAACCTGTTCTTCTACCAGGTAAAAGTCTAAGGCCGAAACTACCTTTGGTTGGTAATTAGTGGCGTCTACACCATGAATTTTATAAAGCTCAGTTGACCAATATAAGGTATTATCAATACAATCTAGACGCCAATGCCCTGATTTATTTAAACTTTCCGCTAGCAACAGATAATTATTTCTTTCTTTTAGCTTTTCGACTAATTGATGTTGCGCGGTGATATCTTTAACTGAGCCAAACATTTTATAAGCACGCTCAGCCCTGTATTCGATAATTTTACCAAAAACAGTTACCCACTTCGTAGCACCTTGCTCTGTAGTCATTGACAGCGTTAAATTTATACTGGGTATTTCACCAAGACAATGCGCTTTGGCTTCTTGGTTAAGGCGGGCTAAATCTTCTTCTTTTAACCATTTTTGACCAAAAGAAAGTGGGCCTAAGAATGCTTCTGCAGAATAATCCAACATAGCCATAAATTGTGCGGAATAAAGTAGCGTTCCTTCAATAATATTCCACTCCCAAAAAGCTTCTTCTATGGTGTTTAATATTTTATGGGTGTGTTTTGATAACGCTGCAGATTCTATTTTTTCTGCTAGCTTTTCCCGCTCATTAATCGTTTTATCGTCAGAGCTATCGTTTAACAATGAATCCGAAAGGTAGACGGTATAACCGCCAGCAACTTCACTTGTTTTTATTGTACAATTGAGCATCTCATCTGATTTACTCAATAAGACAACATCTCTAACACCTGATCCACGTTGGAAGTTATGACAAAACTTTAGATGCGAATTAGCAAATTCCTTGGGCAAGAGCATTTCTAGCGGTTGCCCTTTAATTTCTGCTAAACAATAACCAGAAAAACTTTCTGCCCAACGATTACAACCGGTAATAATCCCTTGATGATCTAATTGAATAACCGAAAAAGGAATACTATTGATCGATACCGTTAAATCGTTAGAGGTAGCGTTCAAAATAGTTCATCTTCATCATCAAAATCAACTACTTCCTCTTCTTGTTGTTGATTAAGGACTTCAAGTTCATCAACACTGGCTAAGGCGCCATCAAGTAAATCGGTAACTTCAAGAAAATTTATATCATCTTGTGAGTGTTTTTTTAAAGCACCATGAACCAAGTTGGTCAGATATTGTTCTTGTTCATCTGACATCTCTAGGACATGGAAGCTCATACCTATGTTAGTGACTATCTCATTCATCACTTCCTGTTGATGGTGCTTAGATATGGCAATCATATTTTTGGTAGTAGAAACAGCTTGCTGAATTTTACTTTGTACTTGCACCAGTGAATTTTTATAGGTAATAAAAGCAATACGAGCACCGATGCATTCAATAACAGAGGCGAGTGCATCAATATATATATCAGTATCAATAGCGCCATCTACTAAATTTAAAATAAGGATTGAGCACAGTGGGTGGTTAAAAATAGTTCTAGAACTAAAGCGATATAAGCGAGGTTTAACCCTTAACAGTTTCATTACATCGATTTCTACCGGAGAACAAAAGCCATTTTTAGAACTAAAGAAAAGTGATTTTTCATTGATCGGGTAAAAAGCAATACAGCCATCTAAGTTCATTGTATAAAGAAATGAAAACACTTCATCTCTAATTTTTTCTAAAGTAAAACAATGATTAAGTCGAGATGTTAGCTGCATACAGCTGCCATATTTAGCCGCTTGTGCCATTGAAATATTAATAACTCGATCTTTTGAACTAATTTCTGTTTCAAAGCTATGAATTTTATCTTGATAAGAAATAAGTTTTTTTAGCTTTTTATCCAAAGCTAATAAAGAAATAGGTTTTGCAAGGAAATCATCGGCACCACACTCTAAACCTTTAAGTACAGCATCTTCGGTGGCTAGGCCAGAATACAAGACAAAAGAGGTTGCGACGGTATGTTGTTCAACGTTACGTTTTATCCATTGTGACCCTTTGTCTTCGCCAATATTTTCATCAACTAAGGCGATGTCAAAAAGTTGATTGTCGCTGACTAACTTATCCGCATCTTTAATATTAGTCGCGCACGTTACTTCAAAACTTTCGGTTAATGCTTCATGAAGCAGTTCAAGGTAATCTTTGTCATCATCAATAATTAACAAACGGGGTTTAGGCATAATAATTCCTTTTTTTATGAGATTTCAACCTTAGTAAAGGCAGTTGTTAAGCACTTTTTTGAAAAACACTAGAACGATTACGCCCTTGGTCTTTTGCTTGATATAAAGCGATATCAGCTTGTTTTATTAATTCACTTGCATTGGATACGTGATCGGCAGCGCTTGTTGTTGCAATACCAATACTTACCGTCACATAAGGAAATATTGATGAATATTCGTGTTTTATTTTTTGGCTTAATAGCGCTAAGCTTAATTCTTTTGCTTTAAATCTAGCGCCCTCGACTGGCGTAAAAGGCAACACAACAATAAATTCCTCTCCCCCATAACGAGCTAATGAGTCAGTGGCTCGATTAAGCGTTTCATTAAGCGTATTAGCAACCTGAACTAAACACTTATCGCCTTGTGGGTGACCATAGTTATCGTTATAAGGCTTAAAAAAGTCAATATCTATCATCAATATTGATAATTCCCCTTGTTGTCGCTCATTAATTTGCCAAGCACTAGCGAGGACTTCTTCTAACCCTCTTCGGTTAAGTATCTGCGTTAGCGGGTCAATACTACTGAGTATTTCTAGTTGTTTATTGGCGCGTTCAAGCGCTCCTTTCATTTTGGTAATACGTTCCATCGCTCTTAATTTTGCGCTCAAAATCACTTGTTTTATCGGCTTTGTTAAGTAATCGTCAGCACCCGCATCAATACCTTGAGTTAAATACTCTTCGCTGTCGTTGGAGCTAAGAAAGATAATAGGGAACCATTTGGGGTATTCTTTTCTTATCATTTTTGTTAGCGCAAAACCGTCAACCTCGGGCATTTCTATATCCATAAGCACTAAATCAATGTTTTCTTTCTTTAATGCTGCCATCGCCTGCACATGACCATTAGCAACGACGGCAATATGGCCGCTGTCAATGATCATCGCACTAACAACTTCTCTGATAAACTTATTATCATCCACAACTAAAATGTTCACATTAATGCCTTATTACATGGGCCATAAATTAAAATATTGATGTTTACGATGCCCAAACATATGATGCTTCGACAACATTACCATTATCTTGGAAGTCTAAGCTGTCACACAGCTGCTCAACTAACTCAATACCACGACCGCTAAGCTCGAGTTTATTTGCTGGCTTGTTCACTCGTTGCTCATAGTATTTTTTTATATCAAATCCTTGCCCACTATCTTGTATTTTAATCATAATTCGACCGCCATTTGGAAAGGGGTAATGGCATATTTGTAATTCGATAAAGCCATGCGCTAAATTTTTCAAACGCAATTCTCGTTCTTTATAATATTGAGAGAAACCATCTGCACTGGCTTTTAACTTAGAGCTTAAGCCTAAGACACCATGGTCAAGTGAATTAATAAATAACTCAGTGAGTATGCTGTATAAACTTTGCCAATGCTCTGCATGACCTTCTATATCATTTATTTGATTCATAGCCATAGGAATTGGGTTTATAGAGGCTAAGCGCTTACCACTTAAGGTTAGTTGCCAGTGCCATGCTGGCTCTGTTGCCAAATAGATATCGTCAAGTTGCTTAGCTGAAATATTGGTAATGCCATGACTGGCGACCAGCACGTGCTCCCAACCTCCGCAAGGAATGTCAATCAATGAAATATCATCTTCTTGTGGCATAGCTTGGCAAAAGTCATTAACCGCGTTAAGCACACATTCACTAACCTTATGCGTGATTACGCCATGCTTTGCCGCCTGTTCGAATCGGTCAAAATCAAACATTTCCCCGTGTTCATTTCTCGCCTCGACAATACCATCACTGATTAAGATCATCCGATCGGTTTCTTCAATACCAAATACGGTTAATTTACTATCGGGTAAAAGCTTTGGAAGCACACCTATCGGTGGGTGACTTGACGATATTTGATGTTTTATTTTTCCTTGTTCAGAAAACAAGTAAGCATCGGGTAAGCCCGCATTAAAAACATAAACAGATTTATCATGGCTAGAGATACTGGCAAACCCCGCCGCAAGAAATAAATCTGCAGGCAGTAAATCATAAAGTTGATGATTAATTTGATTAATAATTTCAAATAACAAAAAACCTTTTTTGGTCATTGCTCTAAAGGTTTCCGCTAAGGGAATAGCACCAATAGATGAACGCAGTCCATGGCCAGTAAAATCTCCCAACATAACATTAACGTCACCATTAGGAGATAAAGCCGTTAGTTGTATATCACCACTAAATAACGCGGCGGGTTTTTTAATAATGCCAATGCGGTCAAGCGAGAAGTTTCTTGCCTCAATAACGCCCGACATTAACTGTTCAGCAAGCTCGGCATCTTTTTGTTGTTCTTGTTGTAAAATCTTAACTTGTGCGTATAAATCACTGATTCGTTGGATTGACTTTATTTTAGCTTTAAAAACTTTGGGTGAAAACGGCCTGACCAATATACCGTCACCGCCAGCATCAACACACTCAATAAAGGCTTCATCTGTATCCATACTGGTAATAAAAATCAGTGGGCACAAGCTATTATCTTGCGATAAACTTTTAATTTCTCTTGCTGCTTCATAGCCGTTCATAATGGGCATATTAATGTCCATTAACACTAAGTCAGGCTTATATTTAACATACATTGCCACGCCACGAGCACCATCATTAGCTGTAAAAACACGATAACCTTGCTCTTTTAATAAGACGCTTAAGACTTTGCATTGCATGGCAGAGTCGTCAACAACTAAAGCTAATTTAACATCATTTTTTCCAGCTAACACGGCTATAACCTATAATTCTATGGTGAGTAAACGGTGAAATTGCGCGATTTCTAAAATTTTATTCACTGAATCGCTTGGCTTACTAATCACAACTTTTCCTGAATAGTTTTCAGCATGATCTTTAAGTAATAAAATCATGCCTAAAGCAGAGCTATCCATATAAGTCGCTTTTGATAAACAGATAGTAAACATCGAGTTTTTTTCTTTACAGTTAATATAGGCATCTCGAAAGTGTTGATGCAGTGAGAAATCAAACCGACCTTCAATACTAATTTCTATATTTTTTTTATCTTCTGATACTTGCTTTATAACATTCATAGTCGTTCCTAATAATTTATAATTAAAACAACTCAACAACACCCTCATCCATAGATGACTGAGATACGCTGCGCTGCTCATTTTGATGATGAGATTGTTCGATAAGCGATTGACATTGATGCTGTAATTTTTGTAATGCTTGTGGAGTATTACTATTATTGATTTCAAATTCCATTAAAACTTGATTGAGAGCCGTAATAGTTTCAGTATTATGTTTAAGGGTTGCAAGGGCTTGACACGTTAAGTCTTCAAATTGTAGCGAGCGAATGCCTGTAGCGACTGTTTCAGCAATTTTTGGTGATAATCCAGCAAGCTCTTCAACAATGGCATTGGTTTGTGAAGAAGATTCACCCACATGCTCAACCATAAGACTGACTCGACTTTTAGCCTCAAGTGTTGCGGTCATATCAGCTGAAGCCATAACTTGAATTGAGTTTCTTAGCTTTTCAATGATAATTTGTGCCAATGATATTTCTTCACGAATATTATCATTGAGCTCGGTAGAATTAACTGATAACGCCCTGACTTCATTGGCCACTACAGCAAAACCTCTACCGGCATCTCCGGCTCTCGCTGCTTCTATAGCGGCATTAAGGGCTAATAAATTAGTTTGGCTCGCTAAACTTTCTACTTGTCCCAATAAGCTAAAAATACCGTCGAGCTGTTTACTCATTTCATCGCTAAATGACACGGCGGCTAAACTTTGCTTGCTAGTGGTCATAATCACCTGTAAAAAATCATCTAAAGTCTCACTGGAGTCGTGAACAAAAGACTCTATCGTGGTACCGTTTTCATCAACAGCACCTCGATGATTACCAATAGCAACATTAAGCATGACTTGTTGTTCATCCGTTAAGCTTTTTAAAGACTTGAAACTATCTGCAATCCCAGTCGTAGCCTCTTGAATTAAGATACTGGCCCGGTCAACTTCTGTATCAACGATGGCTATTTGCTGGCTAAGTAAGCTAACAATTTTTGTCAGGGTTATTTTTATTTCTTTTTCATTGTTGTTTACATTAAGCCCATTGCGCCCCTCAACATCACTTGCACTAGATAATGTTAGCAAAGCATGATTATTTTTATATAAGATAATCAAGACAAACGACAGTAATAATGTCAGCGTAATTGATAAGTAACTCAGTTGAAAAAATAAAAGGTCCATCAGTATTACGCCAACAATCACCAGCCCAGTCTTTAATAACAGCATGGCTTTATTTTTCATAAAACACCTCTTTTTTACTCTGTCGAGCCAGTGCAGCATGAGCTAAAATTTCCTTAGGTATATTAACTAATGAGCACTCTTTTACCTGAGCATTTAATGCATGAGCACTGCCTGGCATACCCCAAATTAAACTACTTGCCTTATCTTGGATAATAGTCATAGCGCCAGCATTTTTTAAATTTAATAAACCTTTGGCTCCATCTTGTCCCATGCCGGTTAATAATACCGCTTGAACATTGTTAGCAAGTGGTAGTAAGGAATTAAACAAAATGTCAACGGCAGGCTTGTGGCGGTTAACATCAGGTGAGTCTTCTAAAATACAAAAAAGTGCTCCACCTTTACTTTCTACTTTTAGATGAAGATTACCTGGCGCAATATAAACATTACCCGCTTTAATCTTTTGGCCATGCCTTGCTTCTTGCACATCAACGGCACAAATTTCGTTCATCCGTTGTGCATATCTCGCACTGAATGTTTTTGGAATATGTAAGGTGATAACCACAGCTGGAGAATTACTTGGCAAAGCGGTAATAATCGCTTTAATTGCTTCAGTGCCTCCTGTTGAAGCGCCAATAGCCACTAAATGATTCGAGCGCTGGCAACCTTTAAAGGGTAGTAGACCAGTCGCTAGAGGTTTTGATAACGTGCTGTTAAGTCGAAAATTTTTATTATCAACCGTTGCGGCAAATTTTATTTTTCTCAATAAAGTCTCTTGAAAGGTAGACTTATTAGCAATCAAGGCTTCAAAACTAGGTTTTGCAATAAAATCAACAGCTCCTATTTCTAAAGCTTGTAGGGTGATATCAGCCCCTTTAGTCGTTAATGTTGATAGCATCACTACCGGCATAGGATGCAGTCGCATTAAGTTTTTCAAAAAGGTAATACCATCCATCTTTGGCATTTCAATATCTAAAGTCAGTACGTCAGGATTTAGCTTTTTGATTTGCTCTCGAGCGATCATAGGGTCTTTAGCTTCGCCAACTACTTCAATTTCAGGATCATCTTTTAAAACCTCATTAACAACCGCTCGGATAACCGAGGAATCGTCAATAATTAATACTTTAATTGGCTTCATATAAATAACATCCTAAGCTCGATAGTGGCTAATAAATAGCGCTAAGAAAATTCTACTTCACCTTCTACAGGTGTTTGGTCTATACGGTTTTACTATTCAACACTTTCATCGGTTGATTATTATCGCTAAAATAATTCTACATCACCCTCTACAGGTGTTTGGTCTATACGGTTTTAATATTCAACACTTTCATTGGTTAATTGTTATCAATAAAATAATTCTACGTCACAAGCTCAGCATGTGCTTGGTTTATATGGATTTTAATAATCACTAAAATAATTCCACATCACCTTCTACAGGTGTTTGGTCTATACGGTTTCTGTAAGCACTTTCACGGCGCGCAATAGTATCATTATGTAAATTATCAATCGTTTTAACAAAAGCTCGGCCACTTAGCGGTTCAAACAAAATTTTGCGAGGAAAAAAAGAACCTAAATCTGAACCTTCAACGGGTATCCCTTCATCTGCAAGATATTTCATCACAAAGCTAATATTTCTTTCGCCAATATCAGACATATGTTTTAAGACTTTACCGCCACCAAATACCTTAGCGCGTAAATTTACTTTTCGACCACCATTTTTCAATATCATATTAATGAGGTGTTCCATTGCAAAGTTACCATAACGCGTTGCATCAGATGCCATACCACGTTGTCCCCAATCAACTTCATGGGCTTCTTTATCGGTTAGCGGTAGCATAAAATGATTCATGCCACCTATTCCGCTATGTTCATCCCAAATACAGGCTGAAATACAAGACCCTAACGTGGTCGCTATAGCAACATTTTCTCGAGTCATATAAAACTCACCCGGAAGAATTTTAGCGATAACTTGTTGTCTTTTTGCATCCCAGTAATGATTTATATGGGCAAACTCTGCTAAACATTGTTTTAAGCATTGCTTAACATAAATATTATCTTGTCGATTTAAAACCATGATTATTTGTTCACTTATTATAGAACGGCTAAAATGCTTTTCTAAAAATGGTACGTCCGACACTTTCAAAATGTTGTTGATATTGACCTAAATTTTCACTATGCCCTAAAATAAGCAAACCGCCTGGTGCTAACATTTCATAATACCGGGCAAATAATTCTTGCTGCGTTTTTTTGTCAAAATATATAATCACATTTCGACAAAAAATGATGTCAAATGGCCCTTTCATTGGCCATTCATGTAATAGATTCAATTTTTTAAAGGTAATAAGTGCTTGTAACTGTTTACCTACCTTTACTTTACTTTCGTTAATGCCAATGCCTTTGGTAAAATATTTTTCCTTAAACTTCCTGGGAACATCTTCTATGCGGCGTTCATCATAAGTCCCTTCTTTAGCAACAGCTAACACATTACTGTCAATATCTGTTGCTAATATTTTTACATCCCATTGACTTAATTGGCTTTTCATTGCTTCGAGCACCGTAATAGCAATACTGTAAGGTTCTTCTCCAGTGGAGCTTGCAGACGACCAAATTCTCAGACGTTTATCATGCGATAGGCGATTACCGAGTAACTTAGGTAGTTCATCTTGCGTCATATAATCAAAATGATGTTGCTCACGAAAAAAACTGGTTAAATTCGTGGTAATCGCATTGATAAAGTAATCTTGCTCTTTTTCTGTATCTGCCTTTAATAAGTTGCAATAAGCCGTAAAGGAGGGAAGTTTACGCTCACGAATAATACGAGTAAGACGACGGTACACCATCTCTTTTTTACTGGCATTGAGTACAATACCAGCTGTGTCATAAACAAATTGACAAAGATAATCAAAGTTATCGCCACTTAATTGAAACGCTTTATCACGCTCTGTCATTAATAGTATGCCCTAGAACTCTTCCCACTCTTGATCAGATTCAGTTTTGGTTCTAGTCACCCTTGCTCTGGGCGCTGGTCTGGTTGGTTGTCTGCTCGCGGCTCTTGTTGGTTGTCTACTTGCAGGCTGTCTACTTGCAGGCTGTCTACTTGCTGGTCTTCTACTTGTTTGTTGTGAGCGACGAACGGGGGTTTGAATCTCTTGTTCATCATCTTCGCCATTATTAAAGAAGGCAACTTGATCAAGGAGTGCTTGTGACTGTTCTTCCATTGACTTACTCGACGCTGCCGCTTCTTCGACTAATGCAGCATTTTGTTGAGTCATTTCGTCCATTTGGCTAACGGCTGCACTGACTTCGCCAATACCGGCCGATTGCTCTTTACCCGCACTGTCAATATCGCTGATCATTTTACTGACTTCTTCAATAGCATTAACCAATTCAGTAAAAGTTTGACCGGTTTCATCAACTAACTTAGTCCCTTGACCTACCGCTTCAACACTGTCGTTTATTAAACCTTTAATCTCTTTAGCGGCACCGGCTGAACGTTGCGCTAAGTTGCGAACTTCTGCAGCAACCACCGCAAAACCACGACCTTGTTCACCCGCTCTTGCCGCTTCAACTGCAGCATTTAAGGCCAACAAGTTGGTTTGAAAGGCAATTTCATCAATAACACTAATAATGTCAGCTATTTTTTTACTCGACTTATTAATATCACTCATCGCCGTGATAGCATTTTTTACTACTGCGCCACCATTAGTTGCTTTGTCCATGACCGAAGCTGACAACTTACTCGCTTCAGATGCATTCTCTGCATTTTGCTGCACAGTACTGGTTAGTTCTTCCATAGCAGAAGCTGTTTCTTCAAGGCTAGAGGCTTGAGATTCTGTTCTGTGGCTAAGTTCATTGTTTCCTTCAGCAAGTTCACGAGCCGAATCAAAAACATTGGTTGACGCGCTGCGAATATCACCAACCATATTACTCAATACATCAATAAATTCATTAATAGAAGTGCCAATAATATTAAATTCACCTACCAACTCTGTTTCAATGTATTGCGTTAAATCACCGTCGGATAAGGTCATTAACGTTTCTTTAATTTGAGCAATAGCTTGCTTTCTTCCGGTGATATCTGCGGCATATTTAACGACTTTCATGGTCTTGCCATTTAAATCTAAAATAGGGTTGTAAGACGCTTGAATCCAAACTTCTTTTCCGCCTTTGCCTATGCGTAAATATTCGCCACTGTCGAATTCACCGCGATTCAGTTTTTGCCAAAATTGTTGATATTCAATAGTCGACTTATGAGCAGGCTCAACAAATAAGCTATGGTGTTGCCCCTGTATTTCACTAAGTGTATAACCTAACGCCGATAAAAAATTGTCATTGGCGGTAATAATAGTACCGTCCATATTAAATTCAATCACCGCTTGAGATTTGCTTATCGCGGCAATTTGTCCAGAATAATCAGCACTTATTAATTTTTGTTTGGTGACATCTGAGGCGAATTTCACCACTTTAAAAGGTTTATCATTTAAGTCTAATATAGGATTGTAAGAAGCTTGTATCCAAACTTCTTTACCACCTTTACCGATGCGTTTATATTCTTTTGAGTCGTATTCACCGCGATTTAAGCTTTCCCAAAAGAGTTTATATTCAACACTCCCTTTGAGCTCTGGCTCAATAAACATGCTGTGATGCTGGCCTTTTACTTCTTCTAGGGTATAGCCGAGCGTTGATAAAAAGTTTTCATTCGCGGTGATAATTGTGCCGTCCATATTAAATTCAATCACAGCTTGCGCTTTACTTATCGCTTCGATCTGACCTAAAAAGTTTGCGTTGGCTAATTTTTGTTCAGTAATGTCCGTTGCAAATTTCATCACTTTATAAGGAACACCCTCTGTATTAAGAATAGGGGTATAAGACGCCTGTATCCAAACTTCTCTGCCGCCTTTAGCAATGCGTTTATAAGTTTTTGATTCAAACTCACCACGATTCAAGCTTTCCCAAAAATTTTGATATTCTTCACTTATTTTAAAACTATGTTCGACAAACATACTGTGATGCTTACCTTGCACTTCTTCTAAGCTATAACCTAAGGTCGATAAGAAGTTTTCATTGGCGGTAATAATAGTACCGTCCATATTAAACTCAATTAGCGCTTGAACTTTATTCAGTGCTTCTATCTGAGCTAACATGTCTGCAAATTGCAATTCTTTAGCCTGCTCAACTGAAATTTCGGTATCTTTACCCATGGTAGTATTCTTCCCTATCGATTGAATGTTATCTTTTATTTTTATAGAATTAAGCACTAACTCAATAACAATGCTTCCTACTAAACGTTTAATTGTCGAGATCCAAGCTCTTTTGAGCGCAATTTTTAACTCTTTATCTAGTATCATTGTTAATGCTAGCAACAAGGCATTTTCAACATCTGCTTGATAATTTTTAACATCATTAATAGTGACTGATGTATTAATTTTTTCTTTAGTCAGTTCAATTGGCTGTAATAAATTTATTTCATGGCTTAATAAACAGATAAAGTCTTTATTAGCCCGGATTTTATCTTGCTTATCATTTTTTAATAATGCTGCTAATTCCGGTCGTAATACAAATAATTGTTGATAAAACAAATCGCCAACATTGGGTGAAAGTGTCAGTATTTTTTGCCAACTTTGCTGAACTAAATTGATCTGTTTACCTGTCATTATATTAATGCTCTTATTTATTGAGATTGTCGTTTATTCAATAACTATCAACAATTAACGCTGCTTTCTATGTGTTTTGCTGTGAACTTTTTAGGTGATTGTCTACGTCGTAGAGTTCGTCCTGATCTAATAAACTATGACTATCAAGTAAAATAATAAGCCTGTCGTCAATTGACACTAAGCCCTGTAAAAAACAACGATCTATTTTATTACCAAAAGTAGGAGGGACCCGTATTGATTTTTTGTCAAACTTGTACACTTCTGACACGGCGTCGACCACAATACCGACTACCATGTTTTTTTGACTATTTGGCTTTCGTAAAATAATGGTCACTGTTTGCTCATTATATACGAGCGGTTGTTGACCAAAACGTTGGCGTAAATCTATGATAGGTACAATAATGCCACGTAAGTTAATGACCCCTTTGATATAATTTGGCTTGTTCGGTAACTCAGTAACTGAACTCCACACGCGTATTTCTTGTACGCATAAAATATCAACACCATACTCTTCGCCATTTAACATAAAGGTGAGATATTCTTGCTCTTGTTCCATGGTATCTTCCTTTATTTATATTAACTGATGTTTTTCAATTTCTTGTAAAACGTTAACATTGAGTAAAATGACAACATTTTCGCCAACATTTACTAAACCTTGTAAGTAATTTTGTGGTACATAGCCACCAAATGCTGGGGCAGGTTTTATATCGCTAGCTTCTACATTGAGCACATCTGAGACGGCGTCAACCACAAAACCTATAGTGCGCGTTTTGTCTTCGGTTTCCACAGTTAAAACAATCACTACCGTTGTTTCACAATAAATAGCACTACCGATATTAAATTTCATTCGTAGATCAACTATCGGTACAATAATACCGCGCATATTTATAACCCCTTTAATATAACAAGGTGAATTAGGGATGCGGGTTGGGTTTTCCCAACTACGTATTTCTTCGACACATAAAATATCAACCGCATATTGTTCATCGGCTAATAAAAAAGTGAGGTATTGGTCACCACTGGTTATAAAGTCGATGCCCTCTAAGGAATACTCTCCCTCAACTGGCACCTCTGCTGCTAACATTTGAATATCCATTAAGTGTTCACTCCTGTCGATATTGACTGGGTAATTTGAGATTGAACACTTGACTGGTGGTGTTGATTTATTTGTGCTTTTGTTAACGCCATTTCAATAATACCTGGTACATCAAGAATCATAGCCACAGAACCGTCACCCAAAATAGTGGCTCCTGAGACACCTTGAACTTGTTGATAATTATCATTTAAGCTCTTAATGACGACTTGCTGCTGGGCAAGTAAATCATCAACCATTAAACCAATTTTTTGTCCGTCTGCTTCAACCACAACCAACAAACAACTTTCGATATGTTCAAATTCACAAGGAATATTAAATAACTGATAAATAGGGATAACCGGTACATTATCTTCCCTGAGTCGATAAAGCAGCATGTCACCTGAAACACGATTAATAAGCTCTTTTTGTGGCTGCAGAGATTCAACAATAGTAATTAAAGGAATGATATAAACTTCCTTACCCACCCGAACTAACTGACCATCAAGTATCGCTAAGGTAAGGGGTAGGTTTACCCGAAAGGTACTCCCCTTGCCTTGTTCAGACTCGACTTGTATTCGTCCACCTAATGATTGAATATTCTTTTTTACCACATCCATACCGACGCCACGACCAGAAATATCACTGACTTCTTTAGCAGTAGAAAATCCAGGTTCAAAAAGTAAATCAAAAACTTGGCTATCAGACAAGGTGGTTTTTTCATCAACGAGGCCTTTTTCAAGTGCCTTATTAAAAACAGCTTGGCGGTCAATGCCGCCACCATCATCACTAATTTCAATACAAATACTGCCACCTTGATGAAAGGCATTAAGCACAATAGAACCCTTTTCAGGCTTACCATTAGCGAGTCTAACTTGTGCAGACTCAATACCATGATCAACGGCATTACGCACTAAATGTACCAGCGGATCGCCAATTTGTTCCATAACAGTTTTATCGAGTTCTGTTTGCTCACCTTTAAGAATAAGCTCAATTTCTTTTCCTGTTTTTTTAGACAGGTCATGTACTAACCTTGGAAAACGATTAAAAACGAAACTAATCGGTAGCATGCGAATTCGCATAACACTTTCTTGTAATTCTTTAGTATTTTGCAGTAACTGCTCCAACCCCGCATTTAGGCGCTCAACTTTTGATAAGTCAAAATCATTGCCTAACTCAGACAGCATAGATTGAGTAATTACTAATTCACCAACCAGGTTAATTAAACTGTCAACTTTATCAACACCGACTCGAATAGAGCCGAGATCATTTTTAGACTTACCTGCCGGCTTATCTGGGGTGTTTTTTGGCGTAGGCTCAGGAAAGCTGTCTTCGATTGGCGTTGTTATATTAGCCGCTTCATCTTGGCTTGACTCGTCAAGGGTATTGGCTTCAATCACCTCTTCAACGTTGACTTCTGGGATGTGATCTTCTTTGGTAATAATTAATTCACATTCATCTTCAACCCATTCAAAGACTTCTTTTATATCCGCTTCACTGGCATTTGAGCACAATGTTAACTGCCAACTTAAATAGAGTTCTTCGGCATCAATATCACTTAATGCTGGTAGGTCTTTAGCATCAGCCACTAAAGAAATTTCTCCTAAATCAGCCAAGGCATTAAAGAGGAGTAGAGGATCATTACCGGTTTGCACTAAATGATGCTCTGGTATAAATTTTATCTGCCACCTTGTTATATCATTGTTATTGTCTGTGGTGTCATCAACATTTATAAGTAGTGCTTCAGTATTCCCATTGCCACTTGAGGCTAATGTTTCCTCTAAGCGCGTTGAGTTTTCAGCTATTTTTTCACTATCACACTCTTGTTCATCTCTTATTGCCTCAATTAACAAGCGCATACAGTCAACAGACTCTAATAATAATTCAACGTCATCTTGTTCAATATTACGCCTGCCATCACGCATTTCATCAAGAAGTGTTTCAACCAAGTGGGTGAACTCTGTGACATGATTAAAGCCAAAAGTACCAGCACCTCCTTTAATGGAATGGGCAGCACGAAATATTGAATTAATCGTTTCATCATCACCTTGCTCTAAATTTAGCAAGCTCGACTCCATTAATTCGAGACCTTCAAAACTTTCTTCTAAAAAGCTTGGAATAAACTGTGTGAGATCTACGCTCATAATAGCTACCTAACAACCCGTTTAATGGTTGCTAATAATTTTTCAGGATTAAAAGGTTTAACTAACCATCCGGTAGCACCAGCTGCTTTGCCACGCATTTTCATATCACCAGAACTTTCGGTCGTTAGCATCAAAATAGGAGTAAACTTAAAAGGGGGTAACTTACGTAACTCTTCGCATAAAGTAATACCATCCATAATCGGCATATTTACGTCAGAGATCACTAAGTCAAACGCCCCACCCTGAGCTTTGCTCAAACCTTCTTGTCCGTCTCTTGCTTCAACGGTTTCATAACCGGCACTTTTTAATGTAAAACTAACCATATCGCGAATAGAGTTAGAATCATCAACAACCAAAATTTTGGTCATAGGTATTTCCTTTTTAAGGTAAATATAAACAGCAAAAGCTTAATAATATTTAGAGGATATCTCACTAAAAAATTGATTCTAAGCATTTAGATATTGATTTAAAATGGCTTCATTAAGCCCTAATTGCTTAACGCTTTCTTGAATAACACGGGAGGTAGAATTCCAATTGAGTACTTTATTTTGTGCTGCGATGTAGGTTACCGCCGCTAATAATAATTGCACACCAACGGTATCTATATGGGTAACAGCGCTGTCGTCAAAAGTTATAACATCATTTTTAGCAATTTCATCGAGTAACTGATTTTTACAGTCATCCACTTGAGCAATGGTTAGCAGAGCCGGTAATATGAACATTTAATCCCTTATAAATTCGTATAAAAATAGAATTCTTAGCAATAAAGATAAACCATAAAAAATTAACTGCAAGTTTATTTTAATAGAAACCCGCCATTTTTTAGGTGTTTAGCATAAATTTATTGCTTTTTTTTTAAATAAACATAAATAAAGTGAGCTTTCGTAATGAATATATTGCTTTCCCTGTTTACAATTATTATGGTTAAAAAAAGGATATGTTTTGAGAACAGCTATGCCAGAAGATAATCAAAAAGTGCCCAGCCAAATATTTCGTTGGTTTGAAAAAATGAAAACTAACTACGAGCAGAGTGTTCAAGGTGTATTAGAGCGATTCGAAAAATATAGTCATAGCCAACAATTAAGAATTGATCTCGCTAATCAATCAAACATTGATAACTTAAAGCAGTCTCATCAAAAACATCTTGACCAACAAAATGCTCATATCAAACAATTAACTGAAGATGCAAGCTATTACAAAAAACAAATCAGTAAACAACAACAAACCATAGAGCAACTTAATAGTCGCTATGATGCAGTGATGAGTTGTTTGTTAACTGAAAAAAGAAAAGACATAGACATTAAAGATATTTTTTCAGACGACGAAGATGAAAACAGCGAGCTTATTGAAGACTTATACTTAGAAACTCACCATAACAAAGCTGTTGATGACCCCTTTAAACAGCAACGGCAAAATGAGTTAAATAATGAGCCCGACATAACGACTTCGCCCTTAAGCGAAAGTGATAACGACTTGTTTGATAAAGCTCTCATAAAAAGACAGTCTGGCGATGTTGAACAAGCGTTTCAATTGTTTGAACAAGCGGCAAAGCTTGGTCATGCAAAAGCGATGGGCGCGATGGGCCGTGCTTTTTTCTTAGCTGAAGGCACAGAAGAAGATCATGGCCTTGGACTTGCCTGGCTTATTCATGCGGCAAATCAAGATCTACCGCAAGCGGTTGCTCGGGTAAAGTTTTTTCAAGACAATAACCCTGAGCTTTACTTACAGGCACTTAATCTATCAGCAGACCCAATATTCCTTAAATATTAATAGCGCGATAACTTGGCTTTTATAACATGTAAAAATAGCCACTTTAGCAATGTATATTGTATAAAATAAACAATTCATGTCATAATAACGAAATAATATACATTACTTTTGGGACGCTAATGACACAAAAAATGACTATAGGTGTAGGAGGCTCTGATGCACAAACAGAGCTAGCCAAACTTAACAATATGACCGGCGATGTTGAGCCTATTTCTTCAAACGAGTTTCAGTTACGTATCGCTAAAGCTCAGCAATTAATGAAAGATAATAATATTGAGGCAACTTACTTAGATGCTGGCACTAACCTCTATTATTTTACGGGCACAAAATGGTATGCCAGTGAACGTATGGTTGGGGCAATAATCCCACAGCAAGGCGAAATTCAATACATTACCCCCTTCTTTGAGGTCAATACCTTACGTCAGTATATGACCATTAAAGGTAAAGTTAATGGTTGGCAAGAACATGAAAATCCTTATCAATTATTTATTGAAACCTTAAAAAATATGGGGATTGACTCAGGCAATATTGCGCTTGACGAGTCAACCGCATTCTTCATTGCTGATGGTATTAAACAATGTGCCGACAGTAGCCCAAACAATTACCAACTGATCAATGCAAAAGCAATTACGGCTGGTTGTCGTAGTGAAAAATCGTTAGCTGAAATAGCGTTGCTACAACAGGCTAAAAATATGACGATGGCAGTACATCAAGCCGTCGCTAAAATATTATATCAGGGGATCAGTACGCAAGAAGTTACTGACTTTATCAATCAAGCCCACATAAAGGTTGGCGCCGCTGCAGGATCTTACTTTTGTATTGTGCTCTTTGGTGAAGATTCATCTTTTCCACACGGGGTAAAAAACCCAAAAACTTTAGACATTAACGATATAGTGCTTATTGATACCGGTTGTCAGTTAGAAGGATACAATTCAGATATCACCAGAACCTATGTTTTTGGTGAAGCTAACCCACGTCAGCGTCAAATGTGGTTGATTGAAAAAAATGCCCAAGCAAGTGCATTTAACGCAGCAATACTTGGCGTACCTTGTGGTGATGTTGATATTGCCGCTCGCGATTATTTAGCCAGCCAAGCAATGGGACCTGATTATCAAACACCGGGTTGTCCCCACAGAACCGGCCACGGCATAGGTTTAGATATTCATGAATGGCCTTATCTAGTTCGCAGTGATAAAACCCCCTTGTCGGTAGGTATGTGTTTCTCTAATGAACCGATGTTAGTGGTGCCAGACGAATTTGGTGTTCGCCTAGAAGATCATTTTTATATGAGTGAGCATGGAGCAAAATGGTTTACTGAACCATCATATTCTATCGATGACCCGTTCGGATTAATGAAGGGTTAGTTAATTTTAATTAAAAAAGTTAATCCTTTCAGTTAATAATTTGTAACGTTTTCGCTTGTATTTCACGTTATTAGTTCACATTAGCCAAATAATTGTTTGGCTAATGCTTAAGCATTGAGTAGAATTAACTCACTTATAAACGAAGGTTGGTTGGAGATTTAATACTATGCACGCTCTGTTTGAATATCTCCCCCTCGTTGTTTTTTTTATTGTTTATAAATTTGTTGATATATATTGGGCAACTGGCGCTTTAATTATCCTTGGCGCCGCGCAAATAATTTACTATATTTACAAAAAAGAACCCATCCCTAAACGTACCTTAATATTTTTTGTCCTTATTGCGGTGTTTGGTGGGCTAACAATATTTTTACATGACGATACTTTTCTCAAATGGAAAGTCACCATCATCAATTTATTGTTTGCAATCGCACTTATGGTCAGTGATAAGATTTTTAATAAAAACATCATCAAAGACTTCCTCGATGAGTCATTAACTTTACCTGAGAATATTTGGCGTAAATTAAACTTAGCTTGGGCGCTCTTTTTCACATTTTGCGCGATATTAAATTTATACGTCGCTTTTAATTTTGACCAAGACACTTGGGTCAACTTTAAAGTATTCGGTTTAACCGGCTTAATGTTTGTTTTTTCAATCGCCTCAATTTTATTATTATCAAAACATTTACCCGATGATGATGAAGAAAGTGACAGACCAATTGAAGAAAAAAAGTAATCACTTAACCTATATATAATCCTCAAACTTTATGGAAACGACATGTTTTATCTTATTTATTCAGAAGACGTAGAAAATAGTTTAGCTTTAAGAATGTCAGTACGTGAGCAACATTTAGCACGTTTACGAGAATTACAAGACCAAGGGCGATTATTAATGGCAGGTCCTTGTCCCGCAATCGATAATGAAAACCCTGGTGATGCAGGCTTTACAGGTTCGCTTATCGTTGCTGAATTTGATAGTTTAACGCAAGCCCAAGTATGGGCAGATAAAGACCCTTATATTGGCGCGGGTGTTTATAAAAAAGTGACCGTAAAACCTTATAAAAAAGTACTACCCGCATAAAGTTGAGCTATTATTACTTTACCTATGATCCGATGATTAACTATAAACTTATAAATATAATGAAAAGTATCATGAGCAAAACTTCTTTCTATTGTTTAACCTTAGCCCTTTGTTTTTTATCCAATGTTAGCTACGCAAAAAAGTCTATTGATGAATGTGAGCTGACCCAAAAAACAACCTCAGGCTTATCAGGCTGTCTAGACATAGTTAAACAAGCGGTAGATAGAGAGTTACAAACATGGATAAACAATCAAGTGTTCATCCTTGAAGAGTTTGCCTCTGTAACCGGAAGAAAAGCGGCATTAAACATGTTTAAACGCTCACAACGTAATTTTATTACCTTTAGAGAAAATGACTGTCGATGGCAGTACCTTGCTATTTCACCGGGAACGGGTGCGGCTTCTGCCTACAAGAAGTGTTATATTTTAGTGAGTCAAAGCCGTATTAAAGAATTAGAATCAATTAACCCCTAGTACTACTATTTCAGCCCAGTACACTGTTATATAAACAGTTGCTTGGCTGAAATATAACCCGCCTTACCACCAGCGGTAATCGTCTGAACATTGATGATTTTATGCTCGCCAAAACTTGCTTTTAGTTACTGACTTTCAAACAATTCACTTCAATGCTCATCATCATTTATTCCATATATAACCTGTCAACGCACCGACGAACACGATTAGCTGCTAAAGATTTTTGTCATTAATAATCGATAAATTAACATATAAATCCCCGCTGCGATAACACTGAGCGACAATGCTATTGCAGCAAATAAGTCGGGTGCTTTCATTAGGCTACTCATTAATGACTCTTGATAATAAAAAAACCATTGATGATTATCAGGAAAGACCACCGTATGCAGATAGTAAAAGACATCGGTAAAACCAAACAGTGAAAACACAGCTATAAATAAAAAAGTGGGAATAATTACCGCCATATAGCGCTCTTTTTTAGCTGGCTTTGGCTGTTTGAAACGAGATACACCAGCAATCGTAATCAGTAGTAATAAGACATTAATCACTGATATTGTACGTAATTGGTTAATTAAAACACTGACATCTTGTAAATGTACGACCTCAGGTTTGGTCAGTAAAGCGCGACGCTGGTTATCGTTATTGAGATAACTTAACCTTGCCAGACCCTCGCCGTTATTATGAATTTCATCAACTATTTCGTTAAAGCTTTGTAAATGTTGCTCACGACTTGTCTGGGCAAAGTCCTGTTTACCTTGTGTATTCTGTGGTGCATAAGTTTTTATCGTTTGTTCAATATTTAATGGTGAGTACCAAAACTTATAAAAAAAATTAACACTTTTATTGACTTGCCAACTTAGCCCCAGCGAAAAAAGCAATAAGAAACAACAACAACATAGCCATAAGAAGGTCGCTGAGTGGCGTCTATTTAGTGGTAAAATGCGGTTCATTAAAATTCAAACTCAATAGCCGCGCGCAAAATATGATCTTTGCTTTCGCCATTCAGTCCAGTGATAAAGGCGAGTTCCCATTTCAACTGCTTTTGTCGGTCAAAGCGTTGAATTCCCATGAAAGCTGGACCAATACCGACATAATCTTCACCTGAATATAACTCAATTGCGGGTTGAAATTGCGGTAGCCAGCGATAACGATACTGAGCGCGAAACTCCATTTCTATTTCATTTTTAATGTCATTTCCCCACTCGTAAATCAAAAATGCATTAATACTTAAACTGGTCCGCCCTATTTCTTTCTCAAACAGCAAGCCTGAAGTCACTTCCCAACTGTCTTTATTATGTTCTTTTTCAAATTCAAAAAGCATGCCCCAATCCGCCCAATACTGACCTTGCTCCGTTAGCATCCAACGGGTTTCTATTTCGTAAGCAGATAAACCAAAATTTCCATCAATATCGCGTTCGCCAACGATATAAAACTCTACCATCAGGTTGTCAAGTACAGACTGCCCGTAGGCAAAGCGCTGCGCTAAGTCATTGGTCTTTTCCGTTTGGTGAGACAGTAACCGCCATTCAACTTCTTTTTCATTGGGTAACACGTACGGATGATACACTTTATCCACCACTACCCCATCAGCAAAAGCAATAACGCTGTAAAGGTTGTACAAGAGTAACGTTAAAACATAAAATATTTTTTTCATGATACAACCTGCTTAAAGCGAGGGATCCGCCAAAGTTTTTGGGGAAACTGACACCAATAAAGTGCGATAAATAAAGCGCAAAGATAAAGTCCAATTTGTAATAGGGTTGGGCTTGCATCGTAACCAAATAAAGCTTTCAAAAAATGTCCTAATTCAGACTTTTCTCTAACAATAAAATTAACATCAAAAATCATACGACTACTGGGTAAAAAATCAATTTGTAGTAATAAATCGCTGGTTTTATTAAATAAACCACAAGCAAAGAAAACAAAAATAATTTCGGTGCTTCGACCATACAAACGCTCATTGAGAAACAAGCAAAAAAAGTACAATAGTATACTGATACTAATACAAATTCCTGTTCCTAAAACAACGCCAATAAAAAGTGAATTAACCATATCGGTTTGCGACCAATATCCAATAAAGTAAATGAGGAAGTTAGTACCCTGTAGCATAATAACTAACGCGAGTATTGCGCCAGCATACCAAGATAGCTGACTGTTATTGGCGGTACTAACGCTGATATGGGAGCGATGAATAAAATGTAAAATTAGAATATATACAAGAACATGTATACTCGCATAGAACCATTCAAGCCCGGTATCATCAAACATTTGGCTGATCACATCGATATAAATCCAAAGTAGTAACATAAACAAAATACCCAATAGCGCACCACTTATAAGGGTAAGACCACAGAGTTGAAACTTATTTTTAATCGATAACAACAAGGCTAACACCATAAAAATAACTAAACTGTTACTCAAAAACAAAAGCACGGTATTAATTAACATTAAGCACCTCCTGTTATGTTTTGAACAGTAGCTTTACTTGCTTTTTTACGCTCAGGCAACGGGGTAACGATAATGGTCCCTTTGGCACTATTAGGATTAAACTCACCAAAAAAGTTATATTTTCCCTCGGGTAATGGACCAATAAAAATCACCGCTCTTTTATGGGGGAAAATAACCTTTTCTCGATTTAAGTCAAAACTGTCAAACTCTTCAGGGGTTGTATCTCGATTATAAATAACAAGTTTAACTTTTTTGTTTGGTGGAATTTTTATAACCGCAGGAAAAAACAAATGATCTTTCAATTCTACGACATACTCAGCTCGTTCAGCCCAGACACTTGGGCTAAAGATTAAAGAGATAAAGAGGCTAATAATGCTGGTTTTTTTTATAAAAATAGCAGGTGCTTTCACTTATTGTCCTCCCATTCTTGTTCAAACTGATGTAAATGTAAGTCAATCGCTTGAGTCTTTTGTGGAAACCTTACTGACACGCTAAGGCCACCTAATTTCGTCGATTTTGCTAAAATAATACTCGCATGATGTAATTTAACAATATGCTGAACAATCGCTAAACCTAAGCCACATCCTACCACAGTAGAGTGATGGCTATCTCCACCCACACGATAAAAACGATCGAAAACTCGCTGGTATTCGCTGGAGTCAATACCGGGGCCAGAATCTTCAACAATCAGGGTGAAACTGTCTTCATCAATCAACGTTTTTACCAAAATATGCCCGCCTTTAGGAGTATATTTACAGGCATTACCAATTAAATTTTTCACTAAGGTCAATAAAGCAAATTCATTAGCATAAATAATTGTGGCTTCACTTTCTAACGAAATATCATGCTGATGCTGCAATATTTCAGGGTATAAGTCGCTGATCACTTGTTGCAACAATCCTTGTAATTCAAGCTTAGTGACTGCCATGGTGAGTTGATCAGGATTAGTACGATTTAACGTTAATATTTGATCGACAACATGAGCCATTCGGTCAACACTTTGACCTAATTGCATTAACGAAGCCTGCCCGGTGCTGTCAAGGTTTTCACTTTGGGTTATTTGTAAATTGTGAACATTAATTTTGAGCACACTTAACGGCGTTCTTAATTCATGAGCGGCGTCAGAAGCAAAATAACGTTCCCTTGAAAAAGCTGCCGACAAGCGTTCAAATAACAGATTTAGTGTCTGAATAACCGGTTGTAGTTCTTTTGTTGATGTCTCACTAGAAAGCTTTGATAAGTCATTAATTTTCTTTTCTGACAATTCTCGGCGCAAAACAGTTAACGGTTTTAAGCCTTGACGAATCGCCATAAAAATAAACAAGGCAATCAAAGGGATAACTAAAATAATAGGAGTCACAGCAGATAATATAACTTGTTCAGCCAGTGAAAATCTTTGTTCAAGCGGTTGGGCAACCAGCACTCTTAATTGACTTCTTTGCGCCTGTTCGTTTGTTGATGTTTCTATATATACTCGCCAACGCTGTCCAATAAAATTAAGGTCCGTAAACCCTGCAGGTAACTCAGTAATTGACTGTTCAGGAGCATTATCTGTGCGTAGTAATAAAGTATTATTGCTAAAGACTTGATAAGCAATATGGTTAGAAGGGACCACTGTTGCTGCACTTAATCGATTTTCGGCACCCTTGTCAGAAAGAGTCGCAGAGGTCGCTAACAAGGTTTTACCGACAATAACTAATTGCTCATCAAATAAGCTAGTTGCTTGTTCCATACTGGCTTTATAGCCCTGTATGGCAGCAAAAAATGTCATCAAAGTGATGATGGATAGTAAAATAAGGACTAAGTAGCGACGAATCGACATTAGGTTTTATTAACCGTATAACCAACGCCTCTGACTGTTTTTATAAATTGTTCTGGCAATTTTTTTCTTAAGTTGTGTATATGTACCTCAACAGCATTACTGGCCACTTCTTCTCCCCATTCATATAAACGCGATTCAATTTGTTCCCGAGATTGGATTCGACCGGCATTTTCCATCAATGCTTTTAATACCATGTACTCTTTTTTTGACGTTTTTAATTCTTCATCTTTAATAAGGATTTTATGTGCTGCGGTATCAATTGCCACGTCTGAGCAAATAATCAATGCCGACTTTGCCGTGCCTAAACGCCGTTCAATCACGCGAAGGCGTGCTAACAATTCGCTAATTTCAAAAGGCTTTACCAGGTAATCATCTGCACCAAAATCTAAGCCTTTAACTTTATCTTCAAGCGCGTCTCTTGCGGTTAAAATAATAACAGGAATACCTAGCTTACGATCACGAGTACGCTTTAGCACTTCCAATCCGTCAATATCAGGTAAACCCAGATCAAGAATAACTAAGTCTTGATCTGACACAGACAATGCTGAAATTGCCGTTTTACCATTATCAACATGGTTAACAACAAAGCCTTCATGACGAAGTGACTGCTGCAATCCCAAAGCCAGGGGGATATCGTCTTCAACTAACAATATGCGCATATTTTTCCTATAACAATTTAAAATGACTATTAACGGTTTTTATATTATCTAGCCTTTTCCAAGGCCGGTTATTAATACTTGACGGTCGAAAACCATCAACAGTGAAGATAAGACTTAACAATGCCATAGGTATGAACGACTCAAGGTGTTTTATCTCAAAGTTATTGTCGGTTATTACAGAAATATTCGCCATAAAAAAATGAACGTTAATAGCGGTTATTCATCAAATGACCTGTTTATTCATAGGGGGATATTTACCTTAAATATTCAGTGAATGAAAATAACAAACTTTTATTAAGGAAAGCTTAAGAGCTAACAATTGTTTATCGCTAAAATCCCCTAGCATAGCATTGGGCCAACAAATACTAGTGGTATCTTCAATACTGTTGGTGCTATTCCCCTCATTTACTGGCGTTTATTACATTAGATCCTTCAGTAGGATCAATTAATATTAATCATAAAAAGTGCTTGAATAAACACCAAAAACGATATACTGTACATACATACAGTATATCGAGGTTTTAAAAATGAATTCAATAAATCACATTAATACCAACACCTTAGCGTTAAAAACTACAACTATGGCTATCAAAAAACACAAATGGTGTGATGTTAGAAGTATTGCTAATGCCATAGAACTATCTCAGCAGTATACTGAAATCTTCAAAAATCATGATTTAGATAACAAATGGATCCTGATGATAAACCCTGAAGAGAAGCCGCTTCAGCAATTGTCTGATCAAGGAAAAATAGACCCTAAAAGAATCTTAAAAGTTAATCTTCATCAACGTAATATCTCACTAAATACCATTAAAGATGCTTTAGAAAAAGGTCACTGTTCGGCTGTTATTTTGTGTAATGCCACCTTAGATAAATCACAATTAAGCCAACTCACTCAATTCGCAGAAAAAGGACAAACTCAATGCATTATTTTAACCAAGCAAACTCAAAAACGTTTAAACCAGCAACGACTAAAAAATTACGTCACTCTTTCGGATTCTTCTTTATTGTTACATTAATTGAGTTTGAAGCGATTTTGCCGTTATTAAAACAGAAAATAAAATTTTGCTCTGCTAAAATAGATCAACTACTTTTCTAAAATAATGTCGACTTTATGCAATGCCCATGTGGTTCAAATATTAGTTTTCAGCAATGCTGCTGCTTATTAATAAATCAAGAGACCTGTGCACAATCACCAGAGCAATTGATGCGTTCTCGCTATAGCGCCTATGCAACAGAGGCTGCTGATTATATTTATCAGACTTATGCTCAAGCTAGCAGAGCTTTACAATCAATCGCTGATATATCAGCATGGGCCAAAGAAACCAAATGGTTAAAACTAACCATTAATGCTGCCAGTGATTATACCGAGCTTAATGATCAAAATGCTGTAAACGCTGACAATAAAGAGCAACACTTACCGACGGTTTGCTTTTCGGCTTATTACCAACATCAAGGTGAGTATTTTCTGATGAAGGAAACATCACGCTTTGTTGTTGAAAAGGGGCAATGGCGATATTTAGATGGTGAAGTCAGTAACAATGAAGCGCTGATAGCACCAAAAAGAAACCAAGCTTGCTTTTGCGATAGTAATAAAAAATTTAAACAATGCTGTGGCCGGTAAATTCGACAATTAACAATCAAGTTCTTCCCAAAAGAAACCAGCGATGCTTTTGTCATAGCAATAAAAATTTAGACAATGCTGTAGCAAGTAAACTCAACAATTAACAATCAAGTTTAAACATTGCTCAGGCCAGTAAACTGAAAAAGTTAATCACAAATAACGTCAACACAAACGCACGATTTTATTGGCATGCTAATGCAATAACCTTATGCTATAGCATCAAGTAACGGCGCTTTAACGATAGTGTTATGCACGGCGTTAAGCCAACCTTTAGTATCGAATGATAATCTTGAACTGTCGGTGTCTTGCGGCGTATTATTCTTTGTATGATTAAATTTTTTCTGGCAGTACAGCGAGGTATTATTTAATACTTCTTGTCTGATATGCTTTTTATCATCTCGAAAAGCAAGCGGTTTAGGCAACAAAGCATTTGATAAACGTAATTCTGCTAGGTTATTCTGCTGAATAAGTTCTGCTTGATCAAATATTGCTGTGCTGTGATTTTCATTCAGAGATAAAGGTGCTTTATCAGGAAGGTCAAACTCTTTACGTAAGCTTGCATCATTAGTCGTTTTAGTGTCAACGACAGTTTTTGGCAAAGAAAATTGACTATGGCTAGGTACGTCATCACTTAGCATTGCCAATAAGAGTGAAAAGTCAGCTCGTCGAGCGCTGTGCACACTTACATTAAGTTGTTCACCTAATTGTAATTCGTGTACCAGAATTTGACTGTCAACTGACTCTGTAAGCAATGTACTTCAACTTTATTATTTTCTCTAAAGCTTATATCGGCAATCCTTTAATTTAGTTGAGTTTAATTTCTATTTATTTACACATTTACCTGTCTATTAAAAAGTTGATGTTAATAAGTACCTAATTCACTTCACTAGCAATTAATAATAACCTTCTCTGATAACTTCTGGTAGCATGTGGAAAAAATCAATATCGAGTCTTTTATGAAAATCATTAGCTTTAACATTAACGGCCTTCGTGCGCGTTTACACCAACTTCAAGCCATCATTGATAAGCACCAGCCTGATATTATTGGCTTACAAGAAATCAAAGTTCATAATGATGCTTTTCCCGTTGAAGCTGTTGAAGCTATGGGTTATCACGTTTATTTTCATGGTCAAAAAGCACATTATGGTGTGGCTATGTTATGTAAAAAAGCAGCCAATATTGTTAAAATGGGCTTTGCTAGCGATACTGAAGAGTCTCAAAAACGTATGGTGATGATTGAGACCACCAATGAACAAGGTGAAAAAGTAACGGTATTAAACGGTTATTTCCCGCAAGGCGATAACATCGCTCATGAAACAAAATATCCCTATAAGCGTCAATTTTATAAAGACTTGATGACCTATTTAAATGATAACCATACCCCAGATGAGCACGTAGTCATTATCGGCGATATTAATATTTCACCTGCTGATTTAGATATTGGTATTGGTGAGCCTAACCAAAAGCGTTGGTTAAAGACTGGTAAGTGTAGTTTTCAACCAGAAGAAAGAGAATGGCTTGCAACTTTAATGGCTTGGGGATTTAAAGATACGTTTAGAGAATTGCATCCAACAAAAGCGGAACGTTATTCTTGGTTTGACTATCGTTCTAAAGGTTTTGTTGATAATCGTGGTTTACGCATCGATGTGGTTTTGGCAACGCACAAGATGGCGGCAACGTGTATCGAAGCCGATATTGATTACGAACTACGTGCTATTGAAAAACCTTCAGATCACGCGCCGATTTGGTCTACTTTTAAGTAGCTGTTGAGTAAATACTATGTTCCTTGCTCAATACGTTTGCCCCATTTGTAAAAAATCATTAGTGTTAGCTAACCAAAGCTATCGTTGTCAGAACAACCATAGCTTTGATGAAGCAAAAGAAGGTTATGTAAACTTATTGCCCGTTCAACATAAACATTCAAAAGACCCTGGTGATAACAAAGCCATGGTTAACGCACGTCGTCAATTTCTAGATAAAGGCTTTTATCAACCGCTCGCTGATGAATTACAATCTCTATATCAACAATATGGTGATTTAACAAAGCCGGTATTTGATGCTGGCTGTGGTGAAGGTTTTTATACTCAACAGTATGTAAGGCCTACCAACCGTGTTTATGGTATTGACATTGCAAAAAATGCGGTTAAAAATGCCGCTAAAAAATATAAAGATTGTCAATTTAGTGTTGCCACCTTGTCGCTGTTACCTTTTAGTGAAAACTACTTTTCTTGGATCAACTCTATTTACGCACCAATTCTTGAAGAAGAATTCACTCGGGTACTAGCTAATAATGGCTATTTAGTCACAGTAACGCCGGCAAAAAATCATTTAATTGAACTAAAAGCATTAATATACCGAACAGCGCAACAACATGATATGACTAAAAGTCCTATTGAAAATTTAACATTGATTGCACAAAAAGAAGTGAACTATGAGATGAAATTTGCTGAAGGTGAAGATATTATTAACTTATTAGCAATGACCCCTTTTGCTTTTAAAACGACTGAAACCTTACTTAACGATTTAAAAACAAGAAATAATTTCACTTGCCAAGCTGATTTTTTGATACGTCTTTATAAAAACACGGTCAATTAACGTTTAACTCAATTGTTAAGCGGTTAGAATTTAGAATTTTGTGACTGATGACTGATGTTAAGTAGTTTTGCTAAATCAATAAAACGTGGCTTGTGCAGTGATAATTTTATCGAACCACCCGCTTCGTTGACTCTAGCAACACTTTCTTTGTACCAAGAGGCGAGTGCCAGCGGCAAAAACTTATCGGCTTTAACGCCAAGCATTAACAATGCCTGTAGCGGAATACTTAAAATAAATAAGCTATAAACTAACGCTTGTGGTAATAATGTTATCGATCCTAGGTAAAGTTGCATAATAAAAGAAAACAACGCAATACCCGGTAAATAGCGAAAAGCCAAACGGCAAATTTGAACAGCTTGATACTCGGCAAAATAATTGCCTAACTCTGCTCGCTGCGGCCAAAGTCGCATATACTCTCGACCTAGCTTAATTAGTTCTACTAAACTCATATTCATAAACGACACACTATAACAACGGTTATTTAAAAGATAGCACAAAGTTGTAACTAGTTTTAATCAAGTCTCCCTAAAGTTAACTTCCTTAGTTCATATCAATATTTTAACGCTATATTTGGTCTATAATCATTCCAATTAACGTATTGTAATAAAACAATTAACCACCTAATAAATGAGCATTAAATAAAACCATGAAAAAAAATCTAATTTTAGTGTTAAATTGCGGTAGTTCATCCTTAAAATTTTCTTTAATTAAACCAGAAAACGGCGAAACATTACTATCAGGACTCGCTGAGCGCTTATTGTCCGAACAAGCAAGCATCAAGATTAACGTTAAGGGACAAAAAAAGCACACGGCTATACCTCATCCATTTGATCATCGAACAGCGATAATGGCTTTAGTTGACAGCTTAGTTTCACAACAATTAAATTTACAAATATGTGCCATAGGCCACCGCGTTGTCCATGGTGGTGAACACTATTGTATGCCAACGTTAATTACTGATGAAGTAAAAAACACCATCAGTAACTTGTCTCAGCTTGCCCCATTACACAACCCAGCAAATTTGATGGGTATTAACGCCGCGGAAACGGTTTTTACTGATGTGCCGCAAGTTGCCGTTTTTGACACAGCTTTTCACCAAACGATGCCAGAAAAAGCTTACATTTATGGTATTCCCTACGCTCTCTATCAAGAGCATGGTATTCGACGCTATGGTTTTCATGGTACAAGCCATTATTTTGTTGCACAACAAGCGGCTAAAACACTCGATAAATCCATTAATGAAAGTAATTTTATCAGTGCTCACTTGGGCAATGGTTGCAGTGTTACTGCGATTAAAAATGGTAAGAGTGTCGATACTAGCTTAGGTTTAACACCGCTCGAAGGAGTGATGATGGGCACACGCAGCGGCGATGTTGATGCGGGTATTATTTTTCACCTAATCAATCAACTCGGCTATACCACAGCGCAAGTGAGCCATTTGTTACATAAAGAAAGCGGCCTATTAGGGGTTTCGGGGTTAAGCAACGATTGTCGTGAAATAGAAGAAGCTTGGTTAAAGGATAAAAATCCACGAGCAAAGTTAGCATTAGATATATTTTGCTACCGTGTTGCAAAGTCCGTTGCTTCTTTTACTGCCAGCTTAACATCAATCGATGCCTTAATATTTACCGGCGGTATTGGCGAAAATTCGACGCTAATTAGAGCCAATATTATTGATCAATTGAGCCTACTTAATTTCTTTGTTGCAACTGATAAGAATAATGCCTGCTGCTCTGGCAAGGCGGGTAATATCGGTACAAAAAACTCTCGTCCTATTTTAGTCATTCCAACAAATGAAGAGTGGGTTATTGCCGAGCAAACCTCACAACTTTTATTTAATAACAGCTCAACTAAGGAATAAAGTCATGTCACATAGAATCATGTTGATCCCAGTAGGTTTTGGCGTTGGACTTAGCAGTGTTGTGCAAGGCTTACTTCATGCGTGTCAGCAAAAAGGTATAAATGTCGGCCATTTTAAACCAATAAGTCAACCCGCTCGTCGTTTATTAGCTCACAAAAATAATACGGTTCAAAGTAAGCTCAATACTCCAAATTTAGGGACTTCGGTATCATTAGCTTATGTTGAACAACAAATGGGCGATGGCAAGCATGATATTGTTTTAGAAAAGATTGTTGGAGATTTCAATCAATTTGAAAAACAACATGATGTGGTGATTATTGAAGGACTGATACCAACGACACGCCAACCTTACGCGGGCAGAATCAACCGAGATGTTGCTCAAGCCCTATCAGCAGATATAGTCTTGGTGGCAGCGCCCGATAACGATAGCGCTGAAGAGTTTGAGGACCGTTTAGAAGTTAGTGCGGAAACTTTTGGCGGAATAAAAAACAAACGCCTTATTGGTTGTATTATTAATAAGATTAATAGTCCCGACAAAGATGAGTATGGATTACTGCCTCGTGAAAGTGATTTTAATAGTGAGTTCGATCTTGCTACGCTAATTAATTTATCGATATTTAAAAATCGTCATTTTGACTTGTTAGGTACTGTCTTATGGGAAATGGACTTAATCGCGCCACGGGTCATGGATATTTGCAATTATCTCAATGCTGAAGTGTTAAATGCAGGTGATATGTCGCATCGCCGTATCCGCAGTATTAGTTTTTGTGCACGCAGCGTTGGCAATTTAATGAGCCATTTACAACCAAGTCGATTAATTGTTACTCCTGGAGACAGAACCGACATTATTATCGCCACCTGTTTATCGGCTTTAAATGGTACAAAAGTGGGCGCATTATTATTGACTAACGGCTATAAACCCAACGAACAAGTGATGACACTTTGTCAACAAGCTTTAGACGCTGGCCTACCGGTGCTTTCTGTGCCTTGGGATACTTGGCAAACGTCTCGTCATTTAATGAACTACAACCCAGAAACCCCTGCAGATGATATTCAACGTCATGAAAAAGTAAGAGAATATATCGCTGATAACTTGTCTGCGAATTGGTTACAGCAACTGTCTGAAAATGTAGCACAAAGTAGCCAAATGTCTCCACCAGCATTTAGGCATAAGCTCACAGAACTTGCTCGTAGTGCAAATAAACTCATTGTTTTGCCAGAAGGCACAGATATCAGAACCATTAAGGCTGCTGCAATATGTGTTGAACGTGGCATTGCTCGTTGTCAGTTACTGGGCGATAAAGAAAGTATTTTATTGATTGCAGAGCAACAAGGTATTCAATTACCAGAAGGACTATTAATTACCGACCCCAACTTAATTCGAGACCACTACATTGCTCCTTTAGTTGAGTTGAGAAAACATAAAGGATTAACCGAAGTGGTCGCAAAACAAGAACTACAAGACAACGTGGTCTTAGCAACAATGATGTTGCAACTCGGTGAAGTGGACGGTTTAGTCTCTGGAGCTATTAATACCACTGCAAATACGATTCGCCCTGCCCTGCAATTAATTAAAACGGCTGAAGGAAGTTCATTAGTTTCATCTGTTTTCTTTATGTTATTACCTGAGCAAGTTCTAGTATATGGTGATTGTGCAATAAACCCTGAGCCAACTGCGGAACAACTCTCTGAGATAGCGATACAATCTGCCGACTCAGCAATAAAGTTTGGCATTGACCCTAAGGTAGCCATGATAAGTTACAGCACGGGCAGTTCGGGGGTTGGTGCCGATGTAGAAAAAGTAGCAAAAGCAACCAAACTCGCGCAAGCAAAACGACCTGATTTGATCATCGATGGACCGCTGCAATATGATGCCGCCATTATGGAAAATGTTGCCAAGAAAAAAGCGCCTAACAGCCCTGTTGCGGGTAAAGCCAATGTCTTCATTTTTCCTGATTTAAATACCGGTAATACCACCTACAAAGCGGTACAACGTTCTGCACACTTAGTCAGTATTGGGCCAATGTTACAAGGCATGCGAAAACCGGTTAACGACCTTTCCCGTGGTGCTTTAGTCGATGATATCGTCTATACAATTGCCTTAACAGCCATTCAAGCAAAAGTATAGTTTACTCAGCTAAAAGGTTAGTTTATTAACCTTTTAGCTTATATTTTTATTGGCTTGAGACTGCTTTTATATACAGTTGACTATTTTAATAACTATTTATAATTCAATCAATTTTTAGCCACTAGACAAAAAACAACCAGCTAAAATTAACCTTTAAAAACATAAAGATAACCATTAAAGCAATAGTTACCCACAATGATACCCACAGCTTTTGTGGATATCATTAATAACTATTGATGAGGATTTAACAGGTTAACCAGCAAGAATACATTAACTTTTCCACGTTTGATGCTGTTTTTATAAATAACAAGTTATTATTGCCATAAAATACAATAAAATCTAAATAAACATCATATTATTTATCTATTATCAAGCGATGGGGAGTCGCGAGACAAGATCAAGTAAACTTGCTTTATCTTATTAATATCTGCTGTTCATTGCTAAAGCAAGGCATTGACGATACTTAATCTGTTTAAGATAACTATCCTTGCTTTAACAATTAGCCAGTAAACGCTATAGTGACCTTTTTCCTAATGGTCACGTTCAATGAGCACTCTTACCCTCAAATTACTTGAAGAAACGTTTGCTATTCATAGTTTAGCCAGCGATATCGAAATACCAAAAGCTGTGTTTGATGCGCCAATCTTTTTTATTGCAAAAACCTATGAAGAAACATCCATTGTATTACCTCAAAGTATCAACATTGTGAGTGATGAGGTTGAAAAAGACTGGCAAGCACTTGAAGTTGTCGGCCCATTGGATTTTACGCTAACGGGTATTCTATCGAAAATATCAACAATTTTAGCCAAAGAAAAAATCAGTATTTTTGCTATATCTACTTTTGATACTGATTATATTTTAGTAAAATCAAATAATGTATCTCTTGCAACCACTGCATTGATATCTAACGATTACCAAATAATTTAGTTTTAGGGATGTTCATGACCACTATTTACGGCATAAATAATTGCGACACGGTTAAAAAAGCAACGAAATGGCTTGATAAACAAGATATTGAGTACACTTTTTTTGATTTTAAGAAACAAACATTAACGCCTGAGTTACTCAATGAATTTGTCAGCAACAGCTCTTGGGAAGTTTTACTCAATAAACGTAGTACCACTTTTAGAAACCTACCCGAAGCGATTAAGAGCAATTTAACTGATGATGTTATTTTCCAAGCAGTTTTGGCTCAACCGACCTTACTCAAAAGACCTTTAATCGCTCATAACAACGCCTTTGAAGTGGGTTTTAAAGAGCCAGTATATCAAGCACTATTTTTATCATGAGTAACTTAAAGGCAGAACATGACGTTATCATGTTAGCGAAAGACTTAATTGCCCGCCCGTCAGTAACCCCTGAAGATTTTGGTTGTCAAAAAATGATGTCAGAGCGTCTAGGCGTTTTGGGATTTAACAATGAAACCATGGTTTTCGAAGATACGACCAATCTATGGTCGAGACGCGGCACGACTGAGCCAGTATTTTGCTTTGCCGGTCACACTGATGTTGTTCCCGTAGGTAACTTAGCGCTTTGGCATACTCCCCCTTTTGAGCCAACCATTATTGATGGCATGTTGTACGGGCGCGGTGCTGCAGATATGAAAGGCAGTTTAGCCGCAATGCTAATTGCTACAGCACGCTTTGTAAATGATCATCCCGACCATAAGGGCTCAATAGCTTACCTTATTACCAGTGATGAAGAAGGGCCTTTTATCAATGGCACCACGCGTGTTATCGATACGCTTGAAGCTCGTCATGAGAAAATTAACTATTGTATTGTTGGTGAGCCAACCAGTTCAGATAGGGTCGGTGATATCGTTAAAAATGGTCGCCGGGGCTCTATCTCTGGTGAACTAATCATTCACGGTAAACAAGGCCATGTTGCCTATCCTGACCATGTAAAAAACCCTATCCATTTAGCTATGCCTGCTTTAGCCGAACTTAGTCAAATGCACTGGGATAACGGTAATGCCTATTTTCCTAAAACGAGTTTTCAGTTATCAAACATCGAATCGGGTACTGGCGCAACTAATGTTGTACCTGGTCATTTAACCGCATGGTTTAATTTACGTTTTAGTACCGAATTAAATTTTCAAAATATTATCGATAAAATTGATGCTGTCCTTATTAAACATCAATTAACCTATGAAATTAAATGGACATTTAATGGTAAGCCGTTTATTACTGAACCTGGCGCTTTGCTTGACTCTGCGGTAAAAGCTATAAAGACAGTCACCAATATTGATGCTGAATTATCAACATCTGGTGGCACTTCAGATGGCCGTTTTATTGCCCCTACGGGTGCACAAGTGATTGAACTTGGGCCGTGCAATGCCACTATTCATCAAGTCAACGAGAGTGTCAGCTGTAATGATTTAATTTTACTTACTGATATTTATTATCATACACTGGTTAATGCACTCACTGACCCAACAACCACAGCTTAACTTTAATGACTGAAATATTAACTAACAGACAATTAACTGGCCACGACAATAGCCATATTACTTGGTTAGATGACCAGACAGGAATTCATCACCAAGCGTTAACTGCATGGCAAGCTATGTCTGATGAAGCAAAGTTAGCAGGCTTTGATCTGAAAATTGCCAGTGGATATAGAAACTTCACTCGACAATTAACTATTTGGAACCGAAAGTTTTCAGGTCAGCTCGCGATTAAAGATAAGCAAGGGTCAACCCTAGATATTAATAAAATAACGGAACAAGAAATTATTCAGGCTATTTTATACTTTTCGGCACTTCCTGGGGCAAGCCGTCATCATTGGGGATGCGATATCGATATCTATGCTAAAAATTTATTAGCTGACGATGAAAAGCTACAGTTAGAACCATGGGAGTTTGCTGTTGGGGGGCCTTTTTATGCATTAAACCAATGGCTCACTCAACATGCTAGTCGCTTTGGCTTTTACTTTCCTTACGATAAATTTCGCGGTGGAGTCGCTATAGAGCCTTGGCATTTATCTTATTGGCCAATAGCGCAACATGGAGAAAGGTTATTAACTGAGAACCTGCTTAATTCGGTTCTTTTAAGCTCAGATATCTTGGGGAAAGAAGAGATTCTTCAGAACCTATCAACTATTTATCAGCAATATATTCAAAATGTTGGGAGTATTCACTATGGATAATTGGTTAGTCATCGTTATTATTATTGCAGCTTTCGCCTTAATAATTGGTAATTTTAGTGTTGTTCAACAAAATGCTAATACACCTTTACGAAAGCAAGGCTTAAATGATTTAGAAGAAACACTGCCGCGCAGTCATAACAAAGCCCATAAAATGCCAACTATCGTTTCAGCTGAACCGATAGAGTCAAAAGAAAAAAAGCGAAATAGCCATTTAAATCGATGAAATAGCCAAGCAGTCTATTTTAAGAAAGATTAAGTCTTGATAAAGACTGACTTGAACAACTACCTTTATAATTTCAAATACCATTAAGATACACTGTAGATAATTGACTTGTAAAAAAAACGCCGCTAAAAAATTTAGCGGCGTTTTATTTTAAATAAGCACGATTAAAGCAAGTTAAAAAGCATCTCTAAAAGATAAGCCTCTTTCCATTACTGGAAAAATACGTTCTAGTACTTCAACGGGTAAAGGATTACCATCAGCATCATAGATAGTTACTGAGGTCTTACCTTGTTCGTCGTTAAGTACAAATTGGTACTTAGCTTGGTCAAGATCAATAACAGGAACGTCATCTCCCCATATAACTGACCATAAGCTATTTTCAGGCTTCGCAAAATCAACAAAGTATATTTTCTTACTTTCATTAAGATCTGTTATCTCAAAGCCATAATCTGTAAAAAACAATGGCATATTTGACCAAAGCATTTCAATATCAATTTCAGCAATATATGCTGGCTCTGCTTGAGCGTTTTCACCAATAGTGACAAATTTTTGATTAGCTCGCATTAAACGGTTTTCACGTTGCTGCAATCGATATTTAAAATCAACCTGAGCAACAACCTCATTAAGCATCGCCATTTCTGCGCGTTGTTTGTCAATGATGTCCATTGTTTTACTTGCGCCGTTCTTGTCGGTACGCATGTAATCAATTAATTTAACACTTAAAGCGACACTTCGACCATGAGGTTTACTTTCAAACTGATAGTTAAAGCGCATGCTCTCACTGCTATCTACCGTTTTAAATAACCAATAACCAGAAACGTCTTCTTCATGGTACCAAGCCGACTCAAATACATTATCATCAGTACCGATAGCCGTTAACTCTACACCATCACTCGCGAGTTGCTCACGCAGTGCTTCAGTGATGAAGTCTTTCAAATCGGTATCTTCTAATATTTGGTCAAACCAAATTTTAGCGTTCATTGTACCTGGAACAACACGTGAAGATGAAGCGACAGGAAGAACCAATGAAGGCGCTCTAACATCAACATCTTGGCCAATTGGCCCTTTATTATTGATGGCGTCTGAGATAAAAAACTTTGCATTAACTTCAGGCTTATTCAAACCTGTAGGAACACCTATTTGTTTAGCTTCTTTAACTTTGGCGTATTCAAAATCGCCCATAGCGCTTTTGTTATTAACACTGCCACAACCTGTTACTGCAAGACTTAACAAGGAAAAATAAAATATACGACGATTCATTAACACTCCTGAGGATACAATCTGAATCTTTAAAAGTTGGTTCTTATATTGAACTGACCATAAAAGTTAACTTTGAAACCATTAAATGTAGATTAAATGTAGACAACGAAAACTTTAATCTGCTCTTTGAGTAAATTATCTGTATTAAGTTCCAATATTATCTATAGATTTTATTGATCAGCATATACAAGTATACTATCAGACAAATTAATGGGCACCATGGTACTTGGCTGTTTTTACAAACACAAGAATTCAACTCGAAAAATAACAAATAAATATATTCTCGCTTTAATAGCGGTTTTTATCTGCTTTAAATACGTTACAATAGCCACTTTTTTAAACTACTTAGGCTAACTATGTCTCAATATTTAGTACTCACAGCAATGGGCGCAGACAGAACAGGAAGTGTAAGTGAGCTCACTAAGCTGGCGAGTAAATGCGGCTGTAATATTATTGACAGTAGAATGGCGATATTTGGCCTAGAGTTTTCTTTGATTATGTTATTAAATGGTAGTGCGAAAGCGATTAATCAAATTGAAAATAAGTTACCTGCCGTGGCAGTCAAGCTTGAATTAACCACCATGATGAAAAGAACCTCTGGTTATAAAAAAAGAGAGTTCACCCATCATTATCAAGTTGATTATGCCGGTATCGACCAACCTGGTTTATTAAAAGCGGTGACCGCATTTTTTGCCACCCGCAATATTGACTTATCATCGTTAAAATCAGAAATTGACCCCGTCACTAATCAAATGCGCGCGACCATTTTAATAGCCTTAACCGAAGACACAAGTATTGCACAGCTAGAAAGCGACTACTTTGAACTATGCGAACAAGTTGATGTGCAAGGCTGCATTAAAAAAGTGAATTCAAACCTTATATAAACTACATACAAGCAGGATACCCATGAAAACAATAACTGTTGGCGAAACCGCACCACTATTTACTTTACTTGATGAAAATAGCGATAAAGTCGCTTTAGCTGATTATATTGGTAAAAAACAAGTACTGGTCTATTTCTACCCTAAAGCCATGACCCCAGGCTGTACTGTGCAAGCACAAGGCCTAAGAGACAGTAAAAGCGAACTTGAACAATTAAATACAATAGTCTTTGGCATTAGTCCCGACGAACCGAAGAAGTTAGTTAAGTTTTGTCTGCGCGATGCATTAAACTTCACGTTATTGTCAGATGTTGATCACAGTGTTGCTGACGCCTTTGGCGTATGGGGATTAAAGAAGTTCATGGGAAAAGAATACGACGGCATCCATCGTTTAAGTTTTTTAATTGGCTTAGATGGCAAAATTAGCCACGTATTTAATAAATTCAAGACAAAAAACCACCATGAAGTTGTTTTAGACGTTTTAAACACTAACGACTAAAAATTAACCGTAACGGTTAGCTTATTTGTTTTAGGCTAGCCGCATAAATAGAATGCTATAATGCCTGCTCCTTTAAAATACCTTTCAGCCTATTCTTTAGATATTCAACATAAAGTACAAGCAATGATAACGGCCAAGAAGTTATCTGCCTATTTGTTGGCAAAATACCCTGTTACCCATCAAATATATAACGATAAAGCCCTGCGCAGCTATGTAATGGATATTAAAAATCAGTACTTAAAGAAGTCTGAACCATTAAGCCAGATAAAGTACGACGATAAAATTCATGTTATTAATAACGCATTAGGCCTGCACACTTATGTATCAAGGGTGCAAGGCAGTAAGCTGAAAAGTAAAAATGAAATACGCATTGGCGCTTTATTTAAAAAAACGCCAGAAACATTTTTGCAAATGATCGTTGTTCACGAACTTGCCCATTTAAAAGAAAAAGATCATAACAAAAATTTCTATAAACTTTGTCAGCATATGCAAGCAGATTATCACCAAGTAGAACTAGATTTACGCATTTACTTGACCCAAGTAGAGTTATTTGGCGATATTTACAATTAAGCTTGAAGCCTATTTTAACGCAAGCTACAGTAATGAAAATATCCTTATAATAAATGCTGATGAATATTACTCATGTAAAAAAACGTATCGTACTTACTGGCGGCCCTGGTGGCGGTAAAACCACAGCCGTTGATCTTATTCGCCGTGAATTTTCAGGGAAAATAGCGACCGTCCCCGAAGCAGCAACGATGATTTTCAGTGGCGGCATTGCTCGTTCAAATAATAATCATGTACTAAAAATACAACAAACTGCTATTTTTAATTTACAAAAAAATTTAGAAGATATTCAGCGAGCGACTTTTGAGCACAGTATTATTTTATGTGACCGAGGCTCTTTAGACGGCCTAGCTTATTGGCCAGGCAATGATGATGAGTTTTTCCAAGCGATGGATACCACGCTTGCTGATGAGTTGGCACGTTACGATGCGGTCATTTTTTTTGAAAGTGCAGCAAAATCAGGTGAAAGTATCAAAAGTAATAATCCCATTCGCAATGAATCAGAAAAAGCGGCTATCATTCTTGACGATAAACTACAGACTATTTGGTCACAACATCCTAATTTTAACTTAATCCACAGTGCTGAATCTTTTATCAATAAAGTTATGTTTGGTATCACGACCATTGAAGAAATTATCGAGCAGTATCAAAAAGACTCAGGGTAAAGTTTACCTTAGAGCACCTCTTTAAGCGGTACCCTGTTCAGGAAAGTCACTATTTGATGGCCAAGCATTTAAAACGGCCTTAACTAAAGTTGCTAGGGGAATAGCAAAGAATATTCCCCAGAAACCCCACATGCCGCCAAATAAAATAACAGCAACAATAATCGTTACTGGATGGAGATTTACCGCCTCTGAAAATAATAATGGCACAATAATATTGCCATCAATAGCTTGAATAATACCGTAAGCTATCATTACATAACCGAATTCGCTACCGGTGCCAAATTGAAATAAAGCCACCAACAAGACAGGAAAAGTGACGATAGTAGCGCCTACATATGGCACAAGTACAGACAACCCCACTAAAACACCAAGTAATACCGCATAATTTAGGCCGAGGACGATAAAGGCTATGGTCGATGCAGCACCAACAATAAGGATTTCAATCACCTTACCACGAATATAATTCATGATTTGTTGATACATCTCATCGCCTACTTTCGTCGCCATTAAACGTTCTTTAGGAAGAAATGAGGTAAAATTTGAAATTAATACTTTTTTATCTTTTAGAAAGAAGAACACCATTAACGGCACTAAAATTAAGTAAATCATCAAAGCAACAATATCAGAAATAGAATTAAGAGACGCTTTTAAGGCAACTTGTCCCCATTCAATTAACTTATCATTGACGGCAGAAATTAATGTTTCTATTTGTCCGGCATTAATTAAATCAGGATACAACTCGGGAAGCGTCAACAAATAGGTTTGTCCCTGAGACACCATTTGCGGTACTTCTTGTAATAAATTACTACTTTGTTGCCAAATAACGGGCATTAGCCCAAGAATACCGACTAAAGAAATGCCGATAAACCCCGCTACAACGATACCCACGGCAAATGTTCTTGATAAGCCAAGACGGACTAGACGATGGACAGGTAAATCTAATAAAAAAGCGATCGCAATAGCAACAAAGACCGGCATAAGTAAGTTATTAAATAAAAAGACAAAAAGAAAGGCACACAAAAGAATAACCATTAAAGTTACTGCGTTTGGATCAGAAAACTTACGTTTATACCATTGAGAAAATAATGAAACCATTTATATAACTTACCTGTTGGATGAAAGGGGTTGAGGGGCTTTACTAATAAAAAGTTCAAGGGTGTCTTTTTCAAGCCAAGACTCTTTATAGTGGTAACCTTGTTTCGTTAATAGTTTAGGAATATCCTTGATAGAGCCTTGGTCAGATATTCTCAGTAAACAAAAATCAGCATTCGACATTTTTTTTAACAATAATCGCAATTGTACTAATGGCACAGGACATTTTTCCGAACTGGCATCATATTCATAGATCATCACTACATACCACTTAAAAAATCATCAGATAACAATAATTGTCACCAATAACAGTAAACAAACCTTTTGTTTGATTATCTAATTTGCGACAATTGATTACAATGTTATTGTATTATTTATTTTGATTTGTTGGCAAATAAGTACTGAGGTGAAATGAAAGAGTTACCGATAACAGCTAGTTTAAAAGAAATTACTGCTCATAAAAAGAAACTTAATTGGGGTGATGTACCTGCTATCTATCATATGGCGGCATCTTCAATTAGTGATATGGACGGGATTTTAACGCATGGTTTTGATAGTGCCTATAAACAATTATTTGATAAACGTAATTGGAACTATGCCTTTTTAGAGGCGACGGCTGATAACGATGGCACTATTAACGTTACCCAAAAGCCAAAAATAGCCTTACGCCATTGCTATGATGAACAAAATTATGAACTTCACTGTTATCCGATAGTCAAAGGTGAACGACTCTATACACCATTATCACAAAGTGCCTTATGTCCATTTGTGCAATGGTCACCCGAAAACATGCAAATGCTATTTAGGATCAGTAGTTTAATTTCCTTTATCGTTTTTACTTTTAAAAGTGGTGATCCAGCAGATTTAGCGTTAATAAAGTACTCACATAAACGTGTGCAAGAGCTAATAGCTCAACTGAGCCAATCATTTGAAATAGTCGATGTAGTGGGTTATTCCATTGCAGATTTTTGTAAAGAGTTATATCGAGGAAAACCAAATTTCACGATAGCTGATTTACTTGATACACCGGATATAAATACGGAATAATTAATTTGCCTTATAAACGTAAGCTTAAAATAAAATCATTATTATTTACCTGCGCATTAACAACATTAGTTGCTAGCCCATACGGCTTTTCCCAAGAAAATAATAAAAATAAACTTCCTGAAATTGGCACGGCTGGATTTAGCGTTCTATCTGTTGATAAAGAACGCCAGATAGGTAACGCAATGATGCGTCATATTCGCGCTTCTCAGCCGTTGGTCAATGACCCTGTTTTAATCGAATATATTAACGATTTAGGCAACCGTTTAGTCAAGAATGCCCAAGATGTTAATTACAGCTTCGAATTTTTTATCATTAGAAATAAAGAAATCAATGCCTTTGCCTTTTTTGGGGGCCATGTTGGTATTCATAGTGGCTTAATTACCCTCGCTGATACAGAGAGCGAACTAGCCTCAGTAATCGGTCATGAAATATCTCATGTAACCCAGCGTCACTTGGCCCGAAGGCTTGAGGCTCAAAGTAGAAATCAACCACTAGCCACTGCAGCATTAATTTCAGGGGTATTACTGGCATTAGTTAACCCATCTGTTGGTATGGCTGCATTAACCACAACAATGGCGGCGTCAAAACAATCAAGTATTAATTTTACCCGTGGCAATGAGCAAGAAGCCGACCGTGTTGGCATTGCCCTACTCGCACAAAGCGGTTTTGATCCGCAAGGTGCCCCCGATTTTTTTGGAAAAATGGCAGTGAAATATCGTTATACTTCAAAGCCACCAGCAATGCTATTAACTCATCCGGTGCCTGAATCTCGCATTGCCGAAGCGCGTGTCCGTGCTCATGGTTTAGAAAGTCGTCCTTCAGCTCCTAGTTTAAACTTTGCGCTCGCAAAAGCGCGTATTCAAGCGCGTTACGAATCAACGGCCCTGGAAAACATTGCAACTTTTGAAGATAGTATAAAAAAACAAAACTACACTTATAGAGCCGCTGTTGACTATGGCTTAGCTTTATCATTATTTGAAAATAAAGAGTATCAAGCGGCTAAAAAAATACTTGAAAGATTGCTCATTGAAGATAAAAACAATCTATTCTATGCAGATGCACTAACCGATGTTTATATTAAAACAAAAGAAGTAAATAAAGCGCTGACTATGCTCAGTGCCCTTAATTTATTGATGCCAAATAACCAAGTTGTTACCTTAAACTTTGCCAACGCTCTCGTTGAAAACAGTCAATATTCAGAAGCTGAAGTGCTTTTACAAGACTACCTGTTAGTTAAACCAGGTAATTTTATCGCTTATGATATATTAACGACTGTCTATGAAAAACAAGATAAAAAAGCACTGATGCATGCGACAAAAGGCGAAATCTTTGCACTTTTAGGTGCATACTCTCGCGCGGTCGACGAATTGCAAACAGGCTACAATTTTACAGATAATCAACCGTTAGTCGAAAAACGTATCAAAGCACGAATATTGCAATTTCAAGATCAAGAACAAAAACTTAAAAGACTATAATCCATATTACAGAAGCGTTTAGAATAGGTGCTATAACGGCCTATTCTATCGATTAACCCGTAAAATTATTTAATTTTAGCACCCATTGAGATCTAACCATGTTAACGATTTATCATAACCCTCGCTGTTCTAAAAGCCGCCAAACCTTGGCGTTGATTGAAGAAAACAACCAAGAGGTTTGCATTGTAGAATATTTAAAAAAACCACTGGATGAAAGCACTATCCAGTCACTTTTATCACGTTTAAATGTTTCCCCTATTCAAATGATGCGCACTAAAGAAAGTGAATTTAAAGAACAAGCATTAGCTCAAGCAACCGACAAGCAACTCATTGAAGCTATGGTGAACACCCCAAAACTTATTGAGCGACCAATTGTTACTACGCAAACGAAAGCTATCATTGGCCGACCTCCTGAAAACGTTTTAACACTCTTTTAATTTCAATTTAAAATTTAATTCAACAAGTTAGTGAAACAATTTGCTAACCAACAGGATACCTTTCATGACCAAGCCACAAAGATTTTCAACTTCAACATTTAAAAAAACAACCTTAATTGGCTATTTTTCTTTATTATTTTTTATGCCGCTTTGGCTAATCTATTTAAACCCTTCACAAGGTTTGTCGCCGATATTAAGCTTATGCTTATTCACAGTACCACTGTTATTTCCTCTAAAAGGATTACTGGCAGGTAATCCTTATACCTATGCTTGGTCGAGCTTTGTCGTTATGATTTATTTCCTACACAGTTTAACCACGCTGTGGGTATCTCCAGCAGATGTAGTTTGGGCATCATTAGAGCTTATATTTGCCACAATGATGTTTATTGGTGGCAGTTATTACGCGAAATATAGAGGTCAAGAACTAGGCTTGAGTATTAGAAAGGCTAAAGATAAAGCGTAACGCTTCAATAAGAATTTTATAACGTAACCACCATTATAGTTAAGGGCTGAAAATGAAAAATATTCTGCATATATTACTGCTAATACCTATTTTATTTGCTTGTAACAATAATGGTGAGGTCACTAAAATTATCACCGTCGACGATGAAGTGAAAATTGCTCAGGCGATCGAATTAGTTTTACTCGCTCCCTCGAGTAAGGTGACTGACATTATTTGGACGCAGACGGCTGGCGAGCCCGTGGTGTTTTTAGCCTACACCAGCAAGGTTATCGCTTTCACACCTAACACCGCAGGCGCATATAGTTTTAATGTTTCATTTACACTAGAAGATGGTAGCAGAGAGTCACTTAACCACTCTCTTAGTGTAACCAATGAACAAGGAGAGATTTCTGCGCGTCTGGGTCATGCTGCTCTAGAAGGTAGTAAAGTGTCATTGCGCGCTTCGTTAACAAGTAAGCTTTTAAGCGATAGTTTAGTTTGGCAACAAACTGCCGGTCCAGAGGTCAATTTTACGGCTGAAAATACCCAGGGTGATTATGCAGTATTCTTTAATGCGCCGGAAGTTACTAGGGATACGGTAGTAGAATTCACCGTATCCTCAGGGAGCTATTCTGACAAAGTAGCGGTACTTATTGAAAATGCTGAACCTGTCCCAACTTCAGATAATACCGCTTATACTGAGCGTTTAGCACGGGTATTCCCCTTTGTTGCAAACTCGTCTTATGCCGATGTACTCGTCGATTGTGTTTATAGTAATAAAATTAACTTTGCGCGAACATGTGCATTTAATACCTTACCATTAATTGCACATGATACGACCACACCAACGGTTGATGACATAATGGACCGAGTGATCGTTTCTCATTATTGGATGGGAAAAAGATTTCGAGAATTCCTTGAAAATTATGACCCCTACAATGATTTCAAAAATTTACTAAGAGCAAATACTGCCATTGTAATTTCTTATGACATTAGACCCTCATATTACTGGGTGGTCAGTGGCGCTATTCACTTAGATGCTAATTATTTTTGGTTGACCCCTGATGAGCGAGATACCATAAATCAAGCACCTGACTATAGAGCGTCCTTTGGTGGAGATCTTAATTTTGCTATGCCTTGGCGTTATGTAAAAAATAATAATTACACCACTACTTTTATATCTGACAATGACAGGGTTACTCGCCAACCTAACGATGTTTTATACAGTTTAACGTCTTTGATGTACCACGAACTTGCCCATGCCAACGACATTTTCCCGAGCACTAGTTGGTCAGCTTTAAACAGAGACCAAACAATATTATCAGCCGCACAACAGATAGCAGATAATAGTGGCTTTAAATCTGATCAGCTAAACAACACCCTTCCCTTACTGGGTGAGGAAATGTACGCCTTAGCTCAGGTACGTTTTCAGGGGGTTGACGCATCAAAAACACAAAACGCTTATCAACCCAGCGATATTAAAACGTTTTTTAGTGGCGAAGCTGCGCCTCAGTTTTATAATTACTCAAGTATTCGCGAAGATTACGCTATGCTTTTTGATGGTTTTATGATGAAAACTCGCTTTGATATTAATCGAGATGTCGCTATAACTAACGCCCCTAAAATTGCGAATGAAAATTATATCGTTAATTGGGGACAGCGCGGCCGTATTGGCGATGAAAATATTAAACCTCGAGTATTATATGCCGTAAGTCATATATTGCCGGAAGTAAGTGACATTGAAAACTTAGTAAATAATTTACCGAGTCCAATCATGATGAACGCTGGTGAAAGTTGGGCTAATAACTTAAATATAAGCCCCGTTAACAAAGAGCAAGCAGGATTGCAAAACGTTTCTGCTCAACCCAAAGATAGACGCTTTATTCAGTATGAGTTTTATGAAAAGCCCAGCCCTTTAAAATAAAATAGCTTTAATAAATGGGATGGTGATTTTTCGTTGTTCTCTTATTGATGCTTCGTCAAGCTCGGCTAAAGCTAAGATCAAGTGACTCATTTCACGTGATAAGTGACTCAGTAAGTATTTAGCCACTTCATCACTTAATAATAAACCTCGTTGTTGCGCTCTAAATTTTAAGGCGATTAACTTTTCTTCATCATCTAGGGGTTTGATTTGCTCTGTCATTCCCCAAGATAATCGAGAGACTAAATCGGCTAAGCCAAGTTTCAATTGTGAAACACTTTGATCTCCAGTAATAATCAAGCGTTTATTATGCTCAATAACACGGTTAAATAAATCAAAGACCGCTTGTTGCCAAAGCTTGTCCCCAGCAATTAATTGCACATCATCTAAGCAAATCAAATCAATATTTTCTAAACCATCAAGTACTTCAACCGACAACTGTTTTAATTCAGAAAAAGATAAACAAACGGATGATAGACCTAATTTCTCAGCAAAAGTACAACTGGCATGAAGTAAATGTGATTTACCAACACCTGACAAGCCGAATAAGTAAAAACTATTGACGTGCGCAGACTCTACCGAATGTTGACTGGCTTTAATAAACGACTTTAACTGCTCAGTTGCCGAATAATTAGCAATACTTTGGAAACTTGAAAACGTTTCATCATCGGGTAATTGAACTGACAAGGTTAATTGAGAAGTGACTTTCACTAGGGTTTCCAATAAAAAACAGGGACAGCACCGACCACTTTTTCGGCAAGCGGGTCATCAAAAAGGTCTAATTGCTTATTCAGCTTTAATGAAGCGAGAAAGGCTTGTCCTGAACTCTTTAAAACCAATTCAAAGCGGCGATTTTTCCCCGAAGCGCTGAGTAATTTTACCGATTTAACTGATGATAATTGTTCAAGGAATCGCTCTAATTCAATAAAGCTTTTTAGTGATGATATATTGGCAACATCAATAATATAATTGTTATCAATATCACTATTTAAAGCATATTTTTGATAAATTATATCACTAATAAGAGAAAGCGCAGTTTTTAATAACTTGTCAGGAGCGTCACCGTAGCTGATTTCACCAAAGATTTGTCCGGTGATTGTATCGCGATTGTAGTCTTGGGCATCGGCGATAAAACTCCAGTCTAGTGCGTATTGTTGACGTTCTTTTTGGCATAAAAAACAATCATCAACCTGTTCATCACTTTCTTGTTGAGGTAATAAACTACTGTTTGATAAACGAATAATTATTATAGATTCTGGATTATAGCGCAGTGATGCCATTTGTACTTGTTTGGCAAAGCGTCCCCAAACATCAAAAGTAGAGATGGTATTTACATCGGTTAAGTCCATTAAGGGCATTAAAATAGGTAAGCCCCTTAACGCTGAAAATTTTTCGACACTATTAGGTAAATTGTAACTCACTTGTAGTGTTGCATTATTGGAAAAAGACGAGTGGCTTGCATTAGAAATAGTCGTACGGCGTAAACCATTCTCTTCAACGAGCCACAATAAAATTTGTGGCCGTAAACTTCCCCAAATTGGGGCGTTGGCATCTTCAAACAACTGATTAATTTTGCTTTCGTCAAAAGTAACTAAAAGCTCAGTCTGCTCAGCATTACGTTGATAACGGTATTTTACAACATAGCCACTGACATTTCTAAGGCCACTTTTTATGGTTGAGTTGGACAACAGCGCTTGTTGTCCCCCCACTTTAAGCACCACCGCGCTCATTGCTTGTTGCAAGGCGAGCTTTCGCTCTGAGTCGGTTTGTGAGTTAACGATAACCTTTGCGTTGTATAAGTTTTTAACTTCAACAGCCAAAGCGGTCATTGAAGCAAAGAAATTACTTAAAACAACAACTAATACAATAAGATATCTAAGCATATTTTTTAAGTTGATTATTTTTATGTATAAGATCTTATCATAGTGTTAATCATTTTAAACACTAATAAAAAATAATTTATTATAAAGATTTTCACCACGCCATTGCGCTGGTAGAATGCGCCATTAAAGTTCTTATGCTAATTAATTGAGGTTTCCCCCGTGAGCGAACAAAAACAGTCTCTAAGCTATAAAGATGCTGGCGTTGATATAGATGCAGGTAACGCCCTAGTAGAAAACATTAAAGGTGCAGTAAAACGTACAACTCGTCCTGAAGTGATGAGTGGCTTAGGTGGTTTTGGCTCAGTATGCCAATTACCAACCGGTTATAAAGAACCTGTAATGGTTGCGGGAACAGATGGCGTAGGTACAAAACTACGCTTAGCAATTGATTTAAACAAGCACGATACCGTAGGTATTGATTTAGTGGCTATGTGTGTCAATGATTTAATCGTTCAAGGCGCTGAACCTTTGTTCTTTTTAGATTATTACGCGACAGACAAACTTGATGTAGATGTTGCTTCGGCAGTTGTTGCTGGTATTGCTGATGGTTGTGTATTATCAAACTGTGCTTTAGTTGGCGGCGAAACCGCTGAAATGCCAGGTATGTATCACAAGGGTGATTACGACATCGCTGGTTTTTGTGTCGGTATCGCTGAAAAATCCCGTTTAATTGACGGTACAAAAGTAGCATCAGGCGACCAATTAATCGCTTTAGCTTCTTCTGGCGCGCATTCAAACGGCTTTTCATTAATTCGTAAAGTATTAGAAGTTAATAAGACTGATACCAACGAATTATTAAATGGTAAGTCAATCGGTGATCATTTAATTGAGCCGACTAAAATTTATGTTAAATCTGTTTTAGAATTACATAAGCAAGTTGACATCCATGCCTTATCACATATCACTGGCGGTGGTTTTTGGGAAAATATTCCTCGTGTATTACCAGAAAGCGCTCAAGCCATTATTGACGGTAACAGCTGGGAGTGGCCAGCGATCTTTAACTGGTTGCAAGATAATGGCAACATTACTACCCACGAAATGTACCGTACCTTCAACTGCGGTGTTGGGATGATCATTGTTGTACCTGCTGCTGACCTTGCAAAAAGTATTGAAATTTTATCGGCTCACGGTGAGAATGCATGGCACATTGGTGAAATCGCTGATATGCAAGCAGGCGCTGAACAAGTTGTGATTAATAAAGGTTAATTCTATGCCATCAAGTAACATGCAAGACAATAATTTAACCAGCAATATTGTTGTGCTAATCTCTGGTGGCGGCACTAATTTACAGGCGATTATAGACGCCTGTAAAGCTGCAGATTATCCAGGAAAAGTGGTTGGGGTTATTTCAAATAAAGCCGATGTATTCGGCTTAACTCGCGCTAAAAACGCTGGCATAGCCCATTGCGTACTTTCTCATAAAGATTTTAGCAGTAGAGAAATTTACGACCAAGCGTTGATCAAGCAAATTGATTTATACCAAGCTGATGTTGTTGTTCTGGCTGGTTTTATGAGAATATTAACACCTGAGTTTGTGCAACACTACCAAGGTAAGTTAATCAATATTCATCCCTCTTTATTACCTAAGTATCAAGGTCTACATACCCATCAACGGGCGATTGATGCCGGTGATACTGACCATGGTGTTAGTGTACATTATGTTACAGAAGAACTTGATGGTGGCCCAGTAATATTGCAAGCGAAAGTACCTATTTTTGCCGGTGATACCGCTGAGGAACTTGCGCTAAGAGTTCACGAACAGGAACATAGAATTTATCCCTTAGTGGTAAAATGGTGTTGTAATCAGCGCATTTCTATGCACAATGATACTGTACTTTTTGAAGGTAAAGCGCTCCCTGCTTCTGGCTATGCGAGTGAATAAATAAAATATTAAATGATAGGTAATTAAATGCTGAATAAATTATGTTGTATTGCTCTAGTATTAGCCTCACAGAGTAGTTTAGTTTTCGCCAATGAAGCAAAAACCACTCAAGCAGAGCAACATGTTATTCAGCCTTTTACTGCTAAATATAATTTGATACGTTCTGCTGATATTTTAGGTAGTGCGACAAGAACGTTAGAATACTTAACACCTGAACAAGCTAAATATAGTTATAAAACAGATATTGAATGGTTAATATTTTCAGATAACCGTCAAGAAGTATCACTCGTTAAACTCGATCACCATAAGGTGACACCTCAGCAATATAATTTCCAACGAGACGGCACCGGACCTGATAAAGAATATGCTTGGCAGTTCAATATTCAGAATAATATTGCGAAGAACCTCAAAGACAATTCAGAGGTTAATATTGATTTTCCTGTCAATATTCAAGACTCACTCAGCTATCACTTGCAGAATCGTTTAAATTTAATTAAAAATCCTGAGCAAAAACTTTTTGTGTATCCGGTGATGAATCATTCGGGTAAAGTTAAAAATTATGTTTACCAGTATGATGGTGAAGATGAATTAATGCTGCCTTTTGGTATGATAAAAGCGGTTAGATTAAAAAGAGAAGTCATTGAAAAGAAAAAAATCACCTACGCTTGGTTCGCTCCAGAGTTAAATTACTTGTTGGTTAAAATACAACAAATAAAATCTGATGTTGAACAGTTTGATGCACAATTGACTTCACTTGAAGAACATTAATATTCAACCTTCAACACTTCTTGCCCTGAAGCAATAGACTCACCCAGACAAAATAAGTGCCACTGCCCTTTGGTCATTTTGTGCCAAGTTTCATTATCCGTTAATGGCTGAGTGGCGATAACCGTAACTACATCATTTTCTGTGGTTTCTTCGGTGAAATTAATAACTACTTCAGCATCAATCAAACTGGCTTTACCAAACGGCGCTCTACGTGTTATCCAATGTAGGTTATTTGCACAATAAGCAAATAAATACTGGCCATTGGTGATATTGACATTAAATACACCCAGCGCATTTATTTTGACACTCAACTCGGCGATAAATTTAAAGAGTACCGTTGCTGCTGGTTCTTTATCCGCAAACTTAAAATGAAGTTGGTCTAAGATCCAACAGAACGCGTGTTCGCTGTCGGTAGCCCCAACAGGAATGTGTAATTTAACAGGCAGTTCAACCTGGACATTCTTCAATTGTCCATTATGTGCATAAGTCCAATTTCTTCCCCACATTTGACGGGTAAAAGGATGAGTATTCTCCAAAGAAATACCGCCAGAGTTTGCTTGTCGAATATGACAAATAACCGCTTCACTTTTTATTGGATAATTGGTGACTAACTCGGCAATCGGTGATTGTGAACTTGGTAAAGGGTCTTTAAAACTTCGACAGCCTTTACCCTCATAAAAAGTAATGCCCCAACCATCCTTATGCGGCCCAGTATTTCCACCACGCTGCATTAAACCACTAAAGCTAAAGCAAATGTCAGTGGGGACGTTCGCACTCATTGCCAGTAATTCACACATAAATTAATTTCCGAATAGATAATTAACGTTATTATCCTATAAATAAGGTTACAACGATAAATATATTTGTAATTTATTGTACATAGATTTAAGCTAAATACATGGTCAGACCTCTTTATTTTTATCTTTAGGTTTTTATTTTTTAAAAGGAAAATTAATGGAACAATTTACATGGTTCATTTATGCCGTTATTTTAACCGGCTTCATGGCATACACCCGTGCCGCGCTCTCAACTTTTACCTTAAGTTTTGCCGCATTAATGGCGGTAGGTACTATCTTTGATGCACTGTCATTTTTCAGTTGGATAATATTTGCAATCATTGCATTGCCCTTGAATATATCTGACTTTAGAAAGCAGTATATTACTCACCCTTTACTAAAAATGTTCAGATCTATCATGCCGCAAATGTCGAGAACTGAGCAAGAGGCTATCGACGCTGGTACGACCTGGTTTGAAGCAGAGCTATTTCGTGGTAACCCAGATTGGAAAAAACTACATAACTATGAAACACCCCGCTTAAGCGTTGAAGAGCAAAGTTTCTTAAATGGTCCCGTAGAAGAAGTTTGTAAAATGACCAATGATTGGCAAACGACTCATGTCGATGCTGATTTATCACCAGAAGTTTGGCAGTTTTTGAAAGATAATAAATTCTTCGCAATGATTATCAAAAAGAAATATGGCGGCTTAGAGTTTTGTGCCTATGCACAGTCACGAGTTTTACAAAAATTATCAGGGGTGAGTGCCGTATTAGCAAGCACCGTTGGAGTTCCTAATTCTTTAGGCCCAGGTGAATTATTACAACTTTACGGCACAAAAGAGCAGCAAGACCATTACCTTCCTCGTTTAGCGGTTGGTGATGAAATTCCCTGCTTTGCGTTGACTAGTCCGGAAGCCGGTTCAGATGCTGGTGCGATCCCCGATGAAGGCATTATTTGTCACGGTGAGTTTGAAGGTAAAGAAGTGCTTGGTATGAGATTAACTTGGGACAAACGTTACATTACGCTAGCGCCCATTGCCACAGTACTAGGTTTGGCTTTTAAACTAAAAGACCCTGACCATTTACTGGGTGAAACGGTTGATTTAGGCATTACCTGTGCATTGATCCCTACAGACTTAGAGGGTGTTATCACTGGCCGTCGTCATTTCCCACTTAATGTTCCTTTTCAAAATGGTCCAACACAAGGTAATGGTGTCTTTGTGCCGCTTGACTATATTATTGGTGGCGCAGAAATGGCAGGCCAAGGCTGGCGCATGCTTATGGAGTGTTTGTCTGTTGGGCGTGCGATCACACTTCCTTCTAATAGTGCTGGTGGTATAAAGTCACTTGCACTTGCTACAGGTGCTTACAGTAGAATTCGTCGTCAGTTCAAGATCCCTATCGGTAAAATGGAAGGTATTGAAGAACCCCTCGCTCGCATTGGTGGCAATGCTTATTTAATGGATGCGGTAACTACCATGTCTACAGGTGCTATCGATTTAGGTGAGAAACCTTCGGTAATTTCAGCCATTATAAAATATCATTTAACTGAAAAAATGCGTATTTGTGTTAATGACGCTATGGACATTCACGGCGGCAAAGGCATCTGTATGGGCGAAGGTAACTACCTTGCTCGTGCCTATCAAGGTGCTCCGATTGCAATAACCGTTGAAGGCGCAAATATTCTAACACGTAGTTTAATTATTTACGGACAGGGAGCTATTCGTTGTCATCCTTACGTTTTAGCGGAGTTAGCCGCAGCAAACCAAACTGATGATGTTATTGCATTAAAAGAATTCGATCACGCCTTGTTTGGCCATATTGGCTTTGCCATTAGCAATGTTGTCCGCAGCCTTTGGTTTTCATTAACTGGCGCTAGAATTTTAAAGGCACCTTTTCGAGACGAAACCTCTCGTTACTATCAGTTGCTCACTCGCTTTAGTAGTAACTTAGCTATGCTATCAGACATATCGATGCTGACACTGGGTGGCGATTTGAAGCGCAAAGAGAGAATTTCGGCGCGTTTAGGTGATGTACTTAGCCATTTATATTTGTCTTCGGCAACCTTAAAGCGTTTTAACGACGAAGGTCGTCAGCAAGATGACCTACCGCTTTTACAATGGGCACTTGAAGATAGCTTGTATGAAACACAGCAAGCTATTGACGCGTTGATCAGTAACTTTCCTAATAAGATAGTGGCACTGTTCCTAAGAGCTATGATATTTCCAGTGGGCAAATGGTTGAAAAAACCTTCTGATATTACCGACCATAAAGTTGCACAGATATTACAAACACCTGGTAAAGCTCGAGAACGCTTAGGACAAGGTCAATATTTAAGCAGAGATCCAGAAAATGTTTTAGGTCAACTTGAGCAAACGTTAGATGACATTATTGCTTGTGAACCAATATTTAAGAAGGTTTGTCAGGCTATTGGTGAAGATCTGCCTTTTTATGCCCTCGATGAAGTTGCTAAAAAAGGCTTAGCCGTTAATGTTATTAACGCTGTAGAAGCCGAGTTGTTATGCAAGGCTGAATTGGGCAGAAAAGTCGCTATCAATGTAGATGACTTTGACTCTGACGAATTAAGAGCACAGTCCGCTAGTCATTAATTTATCAACACGCCATAGAAATCGCCTACAAGGATGTAGGTTTCAATGTGTTTAAAGCCGTATTATCATCATAAATGAGCCCAGCAAACGTGTTGGACTCATTTTTTTTATCGTTAATGTCTTCACAAACTTTATAATTCTAGCGCCCACCTATTACTTTTTGTAACAAAAAATGCTGATAATTTTCCTGCCTAGATTGAAATACCATTAAAAATAAGTTAACTTTATGTTAACTAAAATTATACGACAAAATAATATGTTTTCTACTAAGGAAAGCCCCACTGTAAAAAGACGGAGCAAAGGTGAACAAACACGTTTACTGATATTACAATCAGCCATTGAAGTATTAGCAAAAAATGGAATAAAAGGCACGACTCATCGAGCCATAGCGAGTCATGCAAATATTCAACTCTCTCTTACCACCTATTATTTTAAAGATATACAAGAGTTAGTTCATCAAGCATTTACCTTGTGTTCTTCACAAATCACCACAAAAACAAGCTTAGCTTGGCAGCCTGCCGTTGAACTACTCGCCAATGTAAATAAAACAAGTTTACGTAAAATAAGTGAAAAAGAAAATTTACGTAATAAACTTGCCATAATGGCGACCCAATACTTAGTAAAAAGAATAATAGACTCACCCGTAGAGCTCGCTGTTCAACAATTACTCTTTACCGAAGTACGCGTAAACCGTAAATTAGCCCCTTTAGCTGAGATACACCGTGCGGCCTCGTTAAAACCCATTATTAAGTTATGCGAATTTTTTAATGCTCATGACCCACATATCGATGCTGATATTATTGCGACGGTTTTTACGCAAATAGAATACCGCAATATCAATGTGCCTGTTGAGCAATTAGATACTGATAACATTCAAGCCATCGTTAGCCGAGTCATTGGTTATGCAATGAACTTAAAAAGTTTAGCACTTACCTCTTAAAAGATAATTATCTGATTGTTTTGTAGATGAGCTGTAAATGTTGTAAATTTGTTTCTATATCTGGTCGTACCAATAAAGCTATAAGACTCAATAACAACAATAAGGTTTAAATATGCCCTACCAAGCATTACTCACAAAACACAGTCAGTATTTTGATACTAATGTCACTCGAGATATTTCATGGCGTAAACAGCAACTACAAGCTATAAAAAAACTTGTTATTGAAAACGAAAAAGATATTTTACAGGCTTTACAAGATGACCTTGCAAAACCGACTCTAGAAGCTTGGATCACTGAAATATCATACATAACCAGTGATGTTGACCACACGTGCAAACACCTCAATAAATGGGCTAAACCAAGGGGCGTTAGTACCCCAATTGTGGTACAACCGGGGAAATCATTTATTAAACCCGAGCCACAAGGCACTGTATTAATTATTGGCGCGTGGAATTATCCTTTACAATTAGTATTGGCCCCTTTAATTGCCGTTATTGCTGCCGGTAATTGTGCCATCATCAAGCCTTCAGAGCTTGCTCCTGCTATTTCTGCACTTATTGGCCAACTTATTCCTAAGTATTTAGATAATAACGCCGTTAGTGTGGTTGAAGGCGGTGTTACAGAAACAACCGCATTACTTACCTTAAACTTTGATCACATTATGTATACTGGCAATGGTCAAGTCGCTCGTATTGTCATGGCCGCAGCCGCAAAGCACTTAACGCCAGTGACATTAGAGCTTGGCGGCAAAAGTCCTGTTTACGTCGATGAAAGTGCAGATTTAACAATAACAGCACAGCGTATTGCATGGGGCAAGTGGATGAATGCAGGGCAAACCTGCATAGCGCCTGATTATCTATTAGTAAAAGAAAACCTAGTTGAGCCATTAACACTAGCGTTGAAAGCTCAAATAACCGCTATGTTTGGTGAAAACCCAAAAAATAGCGACAGCTATGGCCGTATAATTAACCAGCGCCATTGTCAGCGTATAGCCACTTATTTTAACGATGGTAAAATTATGGTTGGCGGTGAAAGCGATATTGAAAGCTGCTATATCGCGCCAACTATTATCATTAATCCCGCTTTAGATAGTCCTTTAATGACAGAAGAAATTTTTGGCGCCATTTTACCTATCGTCACTATTGAAGATTTTGATCAAGCAAAATCATTTGTCAAACAAAGAGAAAAACCACTTTCTGCTTATATCTTTAGCCGTAACAACGAGCAAGTAGCACAATGGGTAAATGAAATAAGTTCGGGGAGTCAATGTATTAACGATGTAATCATGTTTAATGCAGTACCTGACTTACCTTTTGGTGGCACTGGCCCTAGCGGTATTGGCCAATATAGTGGCAAAGCCGGTTTTGATAATTTTAGTCATCTAAAGTCAGTACTCAAACGCCCTTTTATTAAAGATATCCCGGTACGCTTCGCACCTTATTCAAAATGGAAACTTAAATTCTTACGTTTCATCCGATAAAAATCTCCCTAAATGTTTCTCAGAGGATGAAATATCTTACATCCTCTGCCACCATTTTTAATCTATCTACTCACTAAAGATAATAAAAAAAAACGCTTTTATCTGCTCGTATCTAGTTTAGCTAGCTGGTTTAATTACCCGAATTAGATGATAGTGTGAATAGACATGACTAATTAGATTTTCAGACACTAAATGAGATTGAAGAATTTTTCTTATATTCACTAATGCCACTTTGAAGACCTAAGGTTTTAGTACCATAACGACAGCTGATGGACAGTAAGCGGTCATAAATTGAGAGTAGAATCACTATACCTAGCGGTCACAATGAGCCTGAAGCAGACCTCCAAAGGTGCCATTCGTATTATGCCACTCATTAACGGTTATGAGTCCAGTTGTAGTGGCTAATGATAAGTACCCTGTTTTAGTATTAATAAGTGATCCCATAACTTTCTCTTAGTCGTTGGTAAGGTAATTGGTACTTATGTAAATGTTGATAAAAAAAAATGCGAACAGCTTGTGTTTACTGGGGTATCGCAAAATTCACATTAAAATTAACAGCTACATATACAGTTACATTAGCCGCAGCTTAAACCGTGTCATTGGTAGAAAATTAACCAAGTGTCACAAAGTACCAAGTAAGCCGTAATTTTTGCAACTCAACTTAATGATCCTATTATCATTTTTATCGCGTTGTGACTCAATGCGACAAATTTTCACACTTAGGTTATTTTAAGCTAAGCACAGTCATTCCCGAGGTATCTGATCGAGTTCTAGGCTTTACGTTTGTGTTTTAGCTTTAATTTTTGCTTTAAATAACGGGCCTCGATAAGCCCATCCGAGGATGGTAATTATTTAGCTAACAAGTCCATAAATTGCATTTCAGACAAGACTTCCTTATCAAGCAAAGCCTTCGCTACAGCGTCAATATGCTGCCAATGCTGCTCTACTAATTGTGAGGTTTTTAAGGTCGCGTCTTTCACCCATTGCTGAATCAGTTTTTCGGTGTGTACTTGAAAATATGTATCTCCGCCCCATTCTTGCAATGCGGTCACGTCCATATTATAGCTATCGGGATGCATACCATATTTTGCAATAGCCGACCAAGCCGACCACATGGCATTTTTTAAATCGCTACTGGCGCCAGTATCTAACCCTTCATCACCAAATTTCTTAACCTGAGCTGCTCGACCTGCTAATGCTACACAAGTACGAGAAAACCAAAATTCCTTGGTATAATCTATATGCTGATCTGTACTGTATGCCACCATTCCCAATGATTGTTCTCGTGGTACGACACTAATTTGCTCAATAATTCGTTCTGGCATTAAAAATTTAGAAATAACCGCATGCCCCGCTTCATGATAAGCGGTTTCTGCTAGCGTTTTTTCACAAGAGTCCAGTGAGCGCTTAGCACCATATTTCAGAATATTAACTTCTTCAACTAAAGTACTTTGATCTATTTTACGATTCCCTTCGCTCAATGCACGTAATACGGATTCTCGGTGAATCTTTTCTAGATCAGCACCACTTAAACCGGCCGTCAACGAGACGATTAATTCCACGTTGATAGCGTCGTCATAGCCCTCATAACGTAAAAATTTATTGATAAACCAACGACGGGCATCTTTATCTAAAAAGGGTACATGTACATGTAAGTCGAGTCTTCCTGAGCGCAATAAAGCATCATCAAGTTTTTCTAATCGGTTAGTGGCGGCAACAATAAAGACAGGTGCACTGGCTTGATTAAAACCATCAATTTCGTTAAGTAGCTGATTTATCAAAGCATCAGCTTTAGGACCGGCATCACCTCGTTTAGGCAGCGCATCAATTTCGTCAATAAATAAAATACACGGTGCATATTTACGCACCCGTTGAAATAAAGGTTTTATAAAACTACCCGATAACAATTCATTGCCAGAGCAAGTAACCATAGGTAAACCGGCTTCACTTGCTAATGCGCGAACTAATGTGGTTTTTCCGGTACCAGGCGGACCAAAAAGCACCATACCTTTAGGTGGTGAAACGCCAGCTTGGCTGAGCTGTTCACTATGACGGAGAATATTAATAGTTTCTTTTAGTCGGGCTTTAATGGTGTCATGACCGGCAATATCAGCAAATTGGATCTCTGGCATATCCAGCACAATCCCCCCACTTTCACCAACATCTTCTATGTGTAGCAATCGCTCACGACTTGGTTTAGAAAAGGTGAGCGTTAAAGTTTTGTCAGTTAAATGACAAGATGACTCTAAGAATAAAACTTCGTGACGAATTTTTAACGCTTGAATTTGTGCTTCGCAGGTTTCATTCCTAAGCAAGGTAGCGATATCATTATCGAGCACTATAGATACCTGGTTAAACTCTGTTTGTGGGTTTAATCGAACAAAGTCTGTTATCGGATCAAGTACTTTTCCGGTTATATTAGCTTTAATATCACGAATATCAAAAAATGGCGCAAAAGTTGTTAGTAACACTCTAACAGTATTGTCGTTAACCGGTTGAAATTGGATCTGACTTTTTTCATTGAAGTGTTTAAGATCAATCGCGAGTTGTTTTTCTACTACCTGTGTTAGCTCTGCTACACCAAGTGTTTTAAATAAAACAATACTACCTTGCGATAATCTAGACAGTAATTCAGCGGGAATAGCTTTTACTTCTCTACCCTGTTCAATTTTTATTTCGCTACGCAACTGTGTGATCATCGCCCCACGCGCTTGTTCGGGGTTGTTCTTAATACTGCTAAGATAATCTGGCTTGTTATAAACCGCACTGCCTAAATTAGAAGTAAACACGACAATCGTTTGCCTAAAATCAATATCTTCTTGTGAGTATTCGTCGGTAATAAAACCGGCAGATAACATACGTAATAACGCTAACAATACCTGTATGTGAGCTTTTTCAAATTCGTCAAACACTATCACAGATTTAGGGTGTTTTTTGACAAAAGCAGTGAGATCACCGGGTGCAGAATCATCGTAAGTTTTCTTTGCTCCTACCAAGCCAAAACTTTCGTTACTATTAGTATATTGAGTCATATCAAACACTTTACATTGATAGTCATCTTTTAGGTGGTGAGCAAAACGCTCAGCTAAGAAGGTTTTGCCACAAGCTGGAGGCCCCGCAAAAAAGAACAAGCCTTGTGGTCGGCTTTGTTGAGGTTGCCATAATCCTTTAACCATACTATCGATTAAATATTCTATAACGTGCTCTTGACCATAAACTTCGGCCTGCAAGGTTTTTTTAAGTTGTTCAAGCGCTTTAAGGTTATCACGATAATCAGAAGGAGCATCCGGTAAACTAAACAACTCAATATCATTTATCCAGCTATCGCTTGCTGCTATGGGTTTAATTTTATCAAGTAGTGATGAAACCTGTGAAGAAAAAGGTATAACAGGGTGTTTCATCATCTCTTTTATTACCCCTTGTCGTAAATTACTTCGGTTTTTATCCGTTAACAGCTCAACAGTAGGGGCTACCGGTAACAACATGTTATTAAATTTTTTATATATTTCGTTTTTATTATCTATTGAAAAAGGTATAAGGCACTGGAAAGCAGATAAAATGTGTTCACGATTTATCTTGTCACTCTTTTCGTTGAGTGAGATATATTTGGTAAAAAAAAGTAATGTTCTCACGAGGTTCTTCCCTGTTCGTGTATATCAAGCATAATTAATGCTATCACGAACTGGGGGGTTTAACAGTACTTGCCTGCTATCCGGCGATAAACTTTGTTAATGAGGGGGAGAATCATATACTTTAAGTTAGTGCTGTTATTTTTATTAGTAAAATGAAATACTTATTGTACATCTGGTATTCCTCAAAGGAATTCACCATTTTGTTGTCACTAATGGCATAACTTTATTATTGAAAGGATTCATTTATGAATTTAAAAAAAACTTACTCTGATCTTCTAGCCGATATCGCAGAACAACATGAAGATTGGTCTGCGACCTCAGAATCTCCCTTCACCATCTCTCGCCAAGCTGAAGAAAAAGTGCGACCACTGTCAATCTCTGTATTTGGTAGTGAAAGTAAAGCCCACTTATTTTTTAACTTATATAACGATAATGCACTATCTGAATTAGCTAAGAAATTTTTACGCGTTCAAAATAAAGATAAAATTCAAACGAATGATGAAGAGTCAGGCTTGGTTATTATTATTGATTCTGATGGTTTTGCCGTGGTTTACGATGCAACCAAAACCAATATTGAAGATTTTACACCACAATTTGAAAACATTGCTGAAACAGCTGATGCTCTATTAATGACGGTTGTGGCTGACGCGTACCAAACAGTTGAAAATGCTGATGTTCCTTCAATAGAAAACACTCAAACGGAACAAGTTGAAAAACCGTCAATAGAACATGTACTTAAACAATATTTTACCGAAAAGGATTATAAATACAAATACCAAGAAGATAAACAACGGTTTGTTTTAGGCTTTAACACAGAACATTACCTAGACGATAACGGTGATCCTAGTTTTAATGTTGTGCTTGATTATTCAGACAAAGGGCTATTGCGCTTTTTAACGCCTTTTTTGTATAAATTTGATTTAAATAAAACCCAATACAGTTTAATTGCTTCGGCGGTTGCATGGTTTCAATTTAGATACAAATTTTTGTCAATGTCACTTGATCCTAGCGATGGTGAACTAAGAATTTCTATTGATATTCCTCTAGCAGACGGTGTTTTACACAAAAGCCAAGTTCATAGAATTATGTCTTTCATTTTACAATTTACCGAAGACAGCTATCAAGAATTATTTTCTTTGATGTTAAGTGAGCCCAATGAAAGCGAGAAAAAGCTCAAAGAGATAATTGCTAACTATAAGCAAGAAATAGAAACAGGCCGTTGGTTAAAATCACTTGAAGATAAGATGCAAGGGATAACTGAAGCACAAAAACAAGCTATTGAGAATATTCTAAATCAAAGTGAAAGTTCGACGGGCAAAGGTGGAATATAATGACGAGCATTCCCAAAAAAAACACCTTTCATATGTTCAAGCGGGCGCTGTTTAATCCTGTTGGTGAATTAATATATCTAACACTATTTTTTGGTGCTGTTACCTTTGCTTTTTTCTGGTTGACGATAAAGTGGCAACTGTTACCTACATCGCTCCTACAGCCTTATTTAACCCAAGAGAGTACTGGTCTTTTTGATGCGCTTGGTGGATGGGCGTTAGGTTTTGCCGGGGCATTGGTTGCTATTCGTATCGCCGGTGTCGCAAAAAAAATTCAAGAGAATGATTCTATACGAGAGCACGTTAACCTTTGGGAAAAACATGTCGACCGTATTTCAGAGTTAAACTCAAAATTAACCCGCTCTATTACTGATACTAAAAGAGCTTGTGCCGCGGTATTACTATATACCAAGGAAGTGAGCAGAGTAAATAATACACTGACGCTAAATAATGCTTTTACGTCGATAATAAAGCAAACAAAAAAACCTGAAGACATAGCAGATCAACTTCAAAAGACGCTTGAAGAAAAGCTTGAAATACTGATAGAAACTATTGAAGAGGCTTTTAAAGATTCCGTCTATCGTTCTGTATTAGGCCTTATTTCAAAGACTAATCCATGTTCTGATAAATCAAGGATCCGTGATGAAGATTTTGCCTCACGATATTTTCAAGACCAAGCAACACGAGAAGATTTGATCAATATAGTCAGTAAAGACACCGAGTTTTTTAATATATTAGAGATTATTAGTAGTCTAGGTGCAAAAAACTTTGGTATAGGCTTGATGGAATTACGTGCTATGCCATTGTTTGAGCACTTCTATAAAGATCTTATGCGTATTACATCTTTTCAGAAAGAGGATAGTAAACAAGATAACAACCATCTTGAAATAGCTGATGCTGCTTGGATATTACTTGGTTTATTGCTTTCTAGAAATAAACCAGATAATTCATATATTAGCCAAAATGATGGTTTTGTGATTCTGGCTTTAATTCTTGGTTCTCTTCCTACGGAAGAGGTCATAAAAACGTATCTAGATACGAAAAAGCCCGAAGTATTTGACGATTACTCTGCCGAAGGTCGAGCCTTTATGCAAAGGGAGATTAGCGAATTGGCAAAGCGCTTATTTTACGTAAAAGCGGAAGAGTTATCAGAAATCAGTAGCTTGATAGAAAAATGTAATAACAATTTAAGCTATTTAGATGTAATGACAAAAAGTACAGGGGTGAGCTCAGAACAGAATAAAGCTAAATTGATAGATGAAAATAGCGATCTAAAAGGTACAGCATCAACACTTGACAGCTTCGAGCAGTCAAAAGACAAAAGAATCCCAACAAATACGAAAAGTTCATCGGCAGACAGTAAGAGTAATGACTCAAAAGACAGCAACTCTTCAGAAAAACAATAATTAAAATACATTATTTTAGAGGTCTTATTTAAAATGAATAATACAGCCAACCATTGGGTTGGCTGTATTTCTTTAGAACACATATTTAAAATCCGCAAAAATACTAAAAACCTAGTTCAGGGTTAGGTTTTAGCTAAACTTTCAGTTTAAGCTCAGGTTAAAAAAAGATTATCTAACCCTAAATGATAGGTCATGGTGGATAACACTATTTGACTAAAAAATAGCGTAGAAAATCCAACGATTACTAAAACACTTGCATAACCTTTTCAGCCCACATGCTCTTGGGGCTATGGAAGCAGATAAAAAGTTGATGCGTTTATGAATAATATCTTTATCACTTGCATGCTTGACCTGTTCCGATAATGCGGCATATATTTGAATGGTATTTTTTACTTGTATTACACTAGCACCATTTTCAATGGCATATAAATCACAAGTTGGCTCGCAATCTAATGCAAAAATCATCGCGTAATTTATCTTTATTAATAACCCACACTTTACTAAACCATTGCACAATTAACTTACGTAAATTATCACGATGTAAGCCGTGCCATCTTTCATAGGCAACAATGACCGCTATGTCGGAGCAGAAGTCATAAGGGCATCAAAGATGCTAACGACTGCTTTAAGTCTTGGAGCTGCACTTAGCAAAGCAAACTCTAACGTCAACGATGCGCACTTTTTTGACGTTAGCTTTTGGTGAGGGCAAAGCTACCAGTGATCATTGTTCTAAGGTCACTAGTTGCCACATTACAGACATTAGGATTCAATCTGCAACGTTAATTTGGATTAGATTTTTGCATGGATAGCGCCCTGTAAAGGGGGAAATTGTAGCTGGCTAAGGTGTGAAGCGGAGCGGTACCTGCCAACTGTAATTTGTCCCACTTGAATAGCTTATAGTTCTACCAAGCCACTTAATAAAGTAACTTGCTTTTATATTAAGTGGAACATGCTTCTATTGGTTACGAATATTAAACAAAAAAAAGCCCCGCAAATTGCGAGGCGAAAGGTTTAATTGGTTGGGGAATCAATCAAACTACGTGTTAATAAAAGTCAAAACCGATATTACACATTTAAAAAATAAAAAAATTAGCTTTTGTATTTTTTAGCAAAGCGAACTATGTTTTGGCCATTACAAACTATGTATCTAACATCACTGTAATTTTCATTAACGAAGTTAAAGCCATTAATCGCCGCATCTGCACAAATTTTTGACGCCTTATTTTTATTTGTTGTAACAAATTTATATTGTGGTTTTGTTACAACTAATTCTATTTCTGCAATTTTAGCTACTTTTTTAGGCGTTTTTGAAAACTGAATTAATGATTTACCGTTACATTGGATAATGTATTGAAGGCCACTATAGTTAATACCTAATTCTTTGGCTTTATCTTCTGCTGAAGTTAAGCCATTTTGCGCTGCAGCTAGACAAACTTGAGTTTCAGCTGAATAGTCAGTTGCGATAAACTTTACATTAGACGTTGTCGCAAATGTGTTTAAAGAAACAATGGCAGTAAGTGCTGGTATAAGTAAAGTTTTCATAAGTACCTCAGAAATTTAAAAAGTTTGGAATGCTTTAATTACCGACGAGTGTATAGAGCTAAAACTCTAATGTAAATAAATCTCGTAATAAAACCACTATTTCGTGATTTTATTTGTGTTTCGCTGTGCTTTGTTCTTTTTTTACGTCATTTAATTACAATACGGTGTTAATCTAACTATATTTAAAGGGATATTAGTAAAGGCTATCGTTTGAAAGGAAGGTTTTTAGCAGGAATTGACTTACCACCGCTTATGTATAAAGTGAAATAAAAGGGGTCAGAGTCGTTTTAAATGAACTATATTGGGGTAGTCGGTTTATGATTACTTTTGCCACACAGCTGACATCAACCTGTGAAGGCTTTAAGTTGATTTGGATTAGATTTTGTATTGGTAACGCTCAAAATCGGCTGCGTTGCACGACTTGTTAGCCCGATAGACTTAAAAAATATCATTTCTTTTATAAAACACTGGTTTTTGTTTACTTATTTTGAAAGATATGGGGACAGGTTTGGTTTTCGGGTCCATAAAATTTATGGCTGTCATTGCTTGTATGTGTAAATGAGGCTGAGAGGTGTTCCCCGAATTGCCTATCTTTGCGATTTCTTGCCCGATTTTAACGCTATCTCCTTCAGCTACTAATAAGCTGTTATATTGAAGATGCGCCATTAGTATAAATATATCAGTTTCTGTTTTAATGACCACATGATTACCCGCAATATTTTGTCGATCGGTCTCACCTATCTTTTGATCTGGAAGTGAATTTTCAATTGATACGATCACTCCATCGACGGGAGAAAAAAGAGATTTACCAAACGTCTTATATTTCTGTAAGTCAGTTATTTGTTCAAATGGTAGCTTTCCATCTTCAGGAGCCAAAATATCCATAGCGTATTTTTGCGACCCTACAAAATGGTGATGGTTTATTAACGGACTATTGCCACCATGAAAAACATACCAATCGCCTTTGAATGGAGGAATCAGTACAATACTATTAGTAGATTTTACCGGAAAATATATTATGGCGAGCTGATAAATTAAAAAAATCAAAAATATGGAAAGGGTAACATTGAGCGACTTACCTATTTGTTTCCGAGGCACCCAATCCAAAAGACAGAGTGTAACCACTGAACCCCATATCATGACTGTGATGACAGTAAAATCAGTAGACGAAAATTGAATCGGTATAACTGCTGTGTAAATACAATAGCCAATAATAATCCAAGTCGCATTCCTTAGAAAACCCTGACGAAGGTAAATGCCCGATCCTTGCCCTCTATATGAAAAACCCCAATCAACCTGTTTTTTTACAAGAGAAACAATAAACGTCACTATCATGGTTATTGCAGATAAGAGCAGGAATACAAATAAGTAGTTAATTAGCATTCCTGATAGCGTAGAAAACGCTAATAGAACAACCGGTAAACACAATACAATCAGTCTAAATTTTTTCATCCCATCTCCTTATGGCAGTGATTTCGTGGTCAACAGCTTATTATGGATACTTCTCAGTAATGTCAGCCCCATAACCTTAATTTAATTCGGAGTAATATCCCACAATTTCAATCCTTTAGATACTAAAAGTGTTTGGTTTTTGTAAGTGCTTGGATATTACTGAGACTCCTTAGTAATATGACAGGAATGATTCATTAGAAAATATATCGCTAAATTTATAACTGTAATGTCCGCTGTGAGCACAAAGTGATCGTTAATACTTTTCAGTCTCGACAATTTCTCAGCGAGCATCAACCCGTTGACTAAAGATAGATTTGGTTCGAAAATATCATCTACTGAAGGTGTTGATTCTAATGGTCCTACTTGTCGAGATAACCTCATTTGTAATGTCTATTCACATAGCGTTTTCTAGTAATCGCTGGATAAATAAAGAGCGACGACTATTATTCGCAGTTTAACCAGTTCGTGTGCCAATAAAAATACAAGCCCAACAGATAGTCGTTCTAATGTATCCCATCTAATGATGAAAAGTAAAATAGCAACAGCCACGGTAACTTCAGAGATACGACAGTTAAAATACTTCTCGATGACATGAAGTTGCCATAATGAAGATAAAGGGTTATCGCTATTTAGAGGTCTTTAGAGGTCTTTAGAGGTCATTTAAAATGATAAAACCTTTTACAGAAAACTGTAAAAGGTTTTATTGGTGGTTATCTTAACAGTCAGTGTTTATAAAAATGACAACAACTCTTCGTCTAACTGCATTAACGTTTTAGGGTCTGCCATCATGGTGATTGCTAACGATTTAGTTCTTGGCAACATGCGCTCAAAATAAAACTCTGCGGTTTTAATTTTTGCACGGTAGAAGTCTCTGTTCTCAACATCAGTTGCTAATTTTTCATAAGCCGCCTGCGCCATTTGTGCCCAGAAATAAGCCATAACGATGTAACCAGAATACATTAAATAGTCAACCGAAGCAGATCCGACCACATCGCGGTTTTTCTTTGCTTTTAATGACAAACTTAACGTGTTTTTCTGCCAGCCGGCAACAGCTTTGCTCAATGGCCAAATAAATTGATTCATCTGACGTTTATGAGGGTTACTTGAAATCATGCTTTTTTCTTTACAAAAGCCTAAGACTTCCATGGTAAAGTGTTTTAAATACTTACCGCGATTTAATAAGATTTTACGTCCTAATAAATCAAGTGCTTGGATACCCGTTGTTCCTTCATACAAAGTAGCTATACGTGTATCACGAACAATTTGCTCCATACCCCACTCTTTGATAAAGCCATGACCACCAAATATTTGTAAGCCATGATTTGCACTTTCTGAACCTAGTTCAGTGAGGAATGCTTTTAGAATTGGCGTAATAAAACCTAAACGGTTATCAGCTTTACGGCGTTGCTTATCATCTTTCAACATTTGGATGTCGTCAACTATCTTCGCCGTATAATAAATCATAGCACGGCCACCTTCAGTGATCGCTTTTTGCGTCATTAGCATTTTACGAACATCAGGGTGAACAATAATTGGGTCAGCAACTAATTCAGGTTTTTTAGCACCGGTAAGTGAACGCATCGACAATCGTTCTTTTGCGTAAATTAACGAGTTTTGATAAGCAAGTTCTGCAGCACAGATACCTTGTAAAGCGGTACCAACACGTGCGGTATTCATAAAGGTGAACATACATTCTAAACCTTTATTTTCTTTACCGATAAGTACGCCTTTTGCACCATCAAAATTTAAAACAGCGGTAGCTGAACCTTTGATACCCATTTTATCTTCAATAGAGCCACAAACAACATTGTTACTTTCGCCAATGTTACCTTGTTCATCAACTTGCATCTTAGGAACAATAAATAATGAGATACCACGCGTACCTTTTGGCGCATTGGGTAATCTTGCTAAAACGATATGAACTATGTTTTCAGTTAAGTCATGCTCACCAGCTGAAATAAATATTTTAGTACCACTAATACTAAATGTACCATCATCGTTTAACTCAGCTTTTGTTTTAACTTGACCTAAATCTGTACCACATTGTGGTTCAGTTAAACACATAGTGCCGGTCCAAGTACCTTCGGTAAGCTTAGTTAAGTAAAGCTGCTTCTGTTCTTCAGTACCGTGTAACTGTACCGTATCCATAGCACCGTGGCTTAGACCAGGATACATAGCCCACGACCAGTTTGCCGTACCCATCATCTCTGACTTTACCATGCCTAGCGAAGCAGGAAGCCCTTGGCCACCATGTTCAACAGGGTGAGACAAACTCTGCCAACCACCGTCAACATATTTCTGATAAGCTTCTTTAAAGCCTGTAGGCGTGGTTACTTTACCATTATCAAAAGTACAGCCTTCTTTATCGCCACTTTGATTTATTGGTAATAATTCATTTTCACAGAATTTTGCACACTCTTGGAATATCGCATCAACCAAGTCAGGTGTCGCTTCTTCAAATTCTGGATACTGCTTATAATGGTCATAATAATTAAAGACATCTTCAAATAAAAACTTCATGTCTGTGATCGGTGCTTTATAACTGAGCATGTATCTCTCCAGTGCTTTTTAAACTATTTATTTAACTTCTTTCGAATATAACAGAAAACCAACTGGTCATACCACTGTTTTTTGCTAATAAATATTTATATATTTGTAAATAGAACTTAAGTGTAGAAGACAACTGAATTTATTGAAGGGAATAAGTGTGTGCAATTTTAATTAATAATAAAAATTTAAGCTTTTCTATATAAGAAATAAATAGCATATTAACAATAATATTAGCTCTGTAGCTTGTATTTTAAGCCGTGATAACAACAATCGCTGCAACAGGCTGCTTCGCATATAGGAAGGAAATCAAATTGAACGGTTATATGTTTAGTCATTTGTTTTATAGAATTTGAGGTCTTGAGGTCTTGAGGTCTTGAGGTCTTGAGGTCTTGAGG